>CACWGK010000035.1:1199-22180 GCA_902760415.1 uncultured Lachnospiraceae bacterium | reverse complement strand
TATAAAATACGTTGTAAAGAACCAATATTTATTGGATGAAAGCGGCAAAAACAGCCTAATTATAAAGTACTTATCGGCTTGTCCATGGTTATACAAAATGCAGATCACACCACATAAGAGAGTGAAAAAGGAAACCTGCATATATAGCCTTATTACCTTTTTCCAGGAAAACTTCTTATCTCTCGAGAGATAGTAACCTGTAACTAACATAAATACGGCATTACATATTCCGCCCCAAATACGACAAGTGGCAAGAATCACCCAGTTAAATGTAATAGGTGCTGTTGCTGAAAGACTTACCGAACCGTGATCAGAATAATGAAATGCAATGACCATGAACATACAGATTATCTTGAGCAAATCTATCCCTATATTTCTTTTTTTACCAGTCTTCGGCTTCAATGATTCAAGTCCTCTTTACTGCTGAATAAGTGTAGGGTCGATTTCCTGAAGAGTCTTCTTTGTATCTTCAAGACTTGATTTGCACTGCTTTGCAAGATTTATGCCTTCCTCGTAAAGCTTCATAGCATCAGTCAGCTTAATCGAAGAATCGCTGAGCGCTGCATTTATCTCGGATAATCTCTTCATTCCTTCTTCTATATTGAAAACTGTAGCGTCATCCATAAGTTTAGTCCTCCTCTATCTTAGTAACTTGCGCCATAAAGAATCCATCAGAAAGCTTAACCTTCACATCATCATCCACTTTCATATCCTTTATGGAAGCAACAGGGGAACCGTCCTTCTCGATATAGCCAAATCCGCCGATCAGCTTCTTCGCAGGATTCTGCGCTTCGAGCATCTCGCACTCCTTGGCGAAGGCGTTCCATCTATTTACAAATGTATCTCGCATATTTCTGGAAATGTTATCAGAAATGTGCGCGAGTTCAGATTCTATCTTCTCTACCTTAACCCTTGGGTTATTCACCTGAAGCCCCGACATGTATGACGCGAGGCCATTCTCGTATGTTCCCAGAACTCTAAGCATGTTGTAGGACATTCCCTGGAAATACTTGTCCAGTTCTGCGAATCTGTCTCCCAACTGTTTTGCTGGGCTTCTGCTCTCTATCTTCAGCAGATACTCTTCCAGCATACGGTCGTAGAGATCGTATGTTCTATATATATTGTAATTCAGTTCTTTAATCTGATTATCAATCTTCTCAAGTTCGGATACCACATCGAAGACCGCCTCATAGGCTGCGTCTGTTGGATTGTTAGCAAGCTTATCAACGGCGAAATCGGCCAGCGTTCTGTCTGGCGTATGACCTGTACCCGCAATGATGTAAGTATTACAGTTATATATTGCCTCAACAACTTCCGCGTCATCAAATGCCGCTAGGTCAAGCTTATCTCCGCCGCCTCGGCCGATAATAATGATATCCACATCTTCTTTCTTATCGAAGAATCTAATAGCATTTGCAATGCTTTTTCCGGCGCCCGCTCCCTGCACCAAAGCATGAAGCAGATACAGCTGCACGTACGGATTCTTCTTCTGAACTGTCTTCTCGATATCATGTCTTGCATCACCCGACTGAGATGTGATGATTCCGATAGCTCTAGGATACTTCGGTGGAAATGGCTTCTTATGCGCATCATCGAAGTAACCCTTCTTCTCAAGCTCGAGTCTTAGCTTCTCTCGCTCGGCCTTAGACCTTCCCTCTTCATCAGTAAGATGAACGGAATCTATGATGATGCTGACATTTGACTGCACATTGTAGCAATTGATGCTGCCAATAACAGTTATAACGTCACCGACCTTAATCTTGTCCTTATCCTTACTATACTGATTCTTGCCCTTCCACCACTTGGCATCTATTCTATAGAAGACATCCTTGCCATAGTTATCCTTCTTGTTGGCCTTCTGAACAAGAGTCATATAGATATGACCTGATGATTGGTAGTACTTGTAGCTCGAAACCTCGCCCTTAACTCTCACACCTGAAAGAACGATACTGCTACCAAGCACTTTATTAATCTCATCATAGAGTTCGGCTATAGTAAATATTCGGTTGGCGCTTAATTCATTTACACCACTAATACTCATTTACATTACTCTCCAAGAATTCCTGAAAGAACTCCATTTATGAATCCAGAAGAATTATCGTCGCAGTAGCTCTTTGCAAGCTCGACTGCTTCATTTATAGCAACCTTATCTGGAATATCATCATCGTAATCAATCTCAAAAATAGCAAGTCGAAGTATCGCAAGCTCGCTCTTACCTAGACGCTTAATCTTCCACTTGTTGCTGTTCTTGTCAATCTTCTGATCAATCTCAGCCAGATGTTCCCTTATAGAAGCAACCTTGCTGGTTATATAATCTCGATCCTTGTCAGAGATATCCTCATCAGCCTCAATCTCCACCTCAGGCACATCTCCCTCATAAAATGGAAACTGAAAAATCGTCTGAAATATTCTCTCTCTTAATTCATGTCTTGTCATAATATCTTATCCCAATCCTAATTTATTAAAATGAGTCAGCATTTACGTCCGACGTAGGGGTGACTCAAAAATGAGTCAGCATTTACGTCCGACGTAGGGGTGACTCATTATTCTGCGAAATCGATTCCGGATACTTTCACGTTGATTACGGAGCACTCGAGTCCTGTCATAGTGAGCAGGGTTGTCTTTACCTTTTCCTGAATCTCCTTCGATACATCAACTATGTTGTAGCCGAACTTAACCTCAACGGAAACGTCTACCTTAACCTTGTCATCTTCGTACTGAACAATGATGCCCTTTGACAGATTGTTCTTACCAAGCTTCGCAACAAGGTCTCTTGTGATATTTCCAGTGAGTCTGGCAACGCCCTCAACCTCTGTACAGGCAAGGCCAACGATGCTTGATACTACATCGTCTGCTATCTGAATAAAACCAGAGCCGTCACCTTCGATAGTGTATTTATTATCTTTAACATTTTCAGCCATTTTAAGTATCCTCCTTAAAAACTGATCATAGTTTTCCAAACTAGCACATACAGAGTTATTATACTTCATATCGATATATATTGCTAGCGAAAAAGAGGGAGTGACCGGAACTTCTCCTGTCACTCCACATCATTAACTTCCCTATATAATCTGTATTTACGTTCAAATGTTTTAACCTGCTCGAAATGAATTATAAAAAGTATCATATTTACGAGGCCAGGAATAAATAGAAACAAAAATGTCTTCGTTGCTCCATAAGCTATAATGACACAGCAAAAAGCGCCCACGAAAGTAAGTATCGGATTAATAAGTCTCTGATTGACTATCTCAAGAATCAAAACAGATCCCCCAAGCAACATATATAGCTTCAAGTACGATTCTATATCGTATTCTGTATTCACGTACCATATACGAAGAAAATCAATGACTGTGAGAACTAGTATCGCAATGCCCATCCCACGGAAGCTCCTACGAATCTTATCCATATTCATGCTTTTAAAGTACTGATACCTGGTGTAAGGAGCTGGGTTGTAGTAATTCGCCGCATTTACGGCCGGATCCGCCTCCTGGGCGGGTTCAGTATCATAATAATAATCTTCGTTCATAATGAATCTCCAATGTCATCATTTCAAAATGAATCATAAATCACTTCTAGGTAGAAAGTATATCACAGATCAACCCTATGTCATAGTCTCTTATGAGCATATAGAAAATCAAAGCTAGATTTGATATAATCGTAAACGTTTACTTAATATTTCGAGGTACATACTATGACTAAATCTTCTAGCTTTAAATCAAATTTAATAAAAAAATATAAATCTCTAAGCACGAACAGAAGATTCTATCTGCTATATACTCTGTTCTTTTTAGCGATATCCTTCTTCGTATTCTTCGAGTTTATTATAAATAAGAAGACTCTCATTTGGAGCCACGACGGATACACACAGCACCTTAAGTCAGCTGTCTATATCTCAAAATGGATACGTGGAACTGTCTATAACCTCGTACGTAAGCATACCATTACCCCAGATACATTTTCATTTGGACTCGGATACGGCGGCGATGTTATAACTACGCTTAATTTCTATGGATTCGGCGACATTATATATCTTCCAACTCTCTACATGAATGAACATGTTGCAGTCCATTATCATAACTTCGTAATCTTTATTAGATACTATCTGGCAGGTTTATCATTTTACGCACTCTTCAGCTATCTCCAGAAGGGAAAGACTTACCGTGTGTACCAGCCACTTTGTGGTGCACTTCTCTACAGCTTCTGCGGATATGCCATAGCAGCCGGGCTTAGACACCCACAGTTCCTGATGCCGATGGTCACATTTCCGATAATAGTGCTCGGTCTCGAGAAGCTACTTCGCGAGAACAGACCTAACATTCTCATTTTATCTATATGGGTATCTTCTATGGCGAACTTCATCCTGTTCTTCATGGAGGCCGTTCTCCTAGTCGTATACTTTATCTGGCGCGAGCTTGAAGAGTTCGGAATCAGCAAATGGAAGCAAATTCTGAGCGATATGATAAAAACCGCACTCTACTCTATTCTGGGACTTGCCCTCGGCGGCGGTATTATCGTCCCAGTTATCACAATGCTCGTAAATGATACTAGAACTTCCAATGGACTGGACAATTACCTGATCTACTCATTTAGATTCATCCGAAACTTCTTCGCTGGCTTTATCAGTATGGATAAAAGCGAAAACTGGACATTTCTCGGATTCGGGACCATAGGTATCCTCTCGGTTCTGTATCTACTATCTTCATATAAAAAGAACAAGAAGATATTTAGATCATTTGTGATCCTGACAGTTCTTCTCTTTCTTCCGCTCTTCGGATATATAATCTACGGAACTTCTTACGCCGGCAACAGATGGGTTTGGGTTTATTCACTGCTCGTTTCATATATAACAGCGATATATCTTCCTAAGCTTTTCACGCTGAGCAGGAAAG
This sequence comes from uncultured Lachnospiraceae bacterium, assembly GCA_902760415.1. Classification (GTDB taxonomy): domain Bacteria; phylum Bacillota; class Clostridia; order Lachnospirales; family Lachnospiraceae; genus Eubacterium_Q. Next base: position 17,291 of record CACWGK010000035.1, on the reverse strand, counting down.
AATACATAAAGCTCTTCGGAGTATCTGCAGGCTATCTCGTGCTCTGCCTCATACTTGATTATTCTCTATCGGTGGAGTCATCATTTCATATGATATTCCTGTTCGTAGCTATATCAGTAATTGGGCTCTACATTCAGGAACCTTCGAAAAAGATGCGAAAAGTCATCCCTTATGTTGCGACCGGCATAACGATAATCTCAATACTCGGAAATGCTTACTTCTACACTTCCTACAAATGGATTAACATCTCGTCCGATGCTGTAGACTACGCAGATTTTGCTGAGGACGGACGTTTCTGGAATACTGACGCTGATACACTAAGTGAGATATTCTCGTCTGATTCATTTTATCGATACTCTGGAAATAATGTGGAGACTAACGCCAGCCTCCTCCCGGGACTCTCAACCACAGGATACTTCTGGAGCACTTCGAACAAGTACATAAATGAGTACAGAAAAACTCTCGCTATCGGCGACAATAATAACAGAGTCTTCTACTACTTTGGACTGGATGAGCGACCATTTCTGTCGTCTCTTGCTTCTGTCTATATCTATGAGCAGAAGGGAATCAAGGATCCTTATGGCTTCGTGGAGTTCAGTGAATCCTATAACCATCCACCGTATGTTTTCCTCAAGAATAAGTACGGTCTTCCGCTGGGATATGGATACACCAGCACTATATCCAGAGATTCTGTAGAGAAAATGGATCCAGCCGACCTTGAGAAATTAATGATGACTTCAGCAGTTGTTGAAGAAAACGGAATGGACTCTGCCTACACAATTCAGAACAACGACGTGGCAAGTTATAATATAAATGCCGCAACAAATCTGCCATATAAGAAGACAACATTTTCTAATGATATTGTGATCAGGGATAATGACTACTATGTGACAGCAAATAATACGAAACTTACGCTGGATCTGGGAAATGATGATGACTTAAATGTAGCTTCTGACACAGATGCAGCTGAAACTATAGCTACAATGACTGATGCTGATTCAACTAAGGCTACTGCAACGGATGCATCAGCAACAGACGCCTCGAGTGACAGTTCTTCAAATGCCGAGGTACTTAAAGCATCTGCTAAAAAAGAAGATTCAGATTATTTGATTTATCTTGAATTAAAAGGCGCCACATATAAGGGCTGCTCAAAGTATGCCATCTATAAAGGTAACGATGAAAAATATGATCCTGATAGCAAGTATGGTAAGGACGAGTGGAAAGAGCTGTCTACAAAAGCTAGACGAAATATGATCAAAGATCAGATTTATTACATTGAGCCTGGAAATGTAACACTTCGATTCACATTTAACTATTCAGATGGCACATATATTAGAAAGAATCTTGAGCTTCATAGTAAGAACTCAGCTTGGGGAACTTCTAACAAAGACTTTATCATTAATGCAGGGGTTCCTACGACAGATCAGACACTGACATCCGTTGATATCTCATTTCCAAATATTGGAAAATATACATTTGATGAGATAAAGATTATTCAGCAGCCAGTTGATGACTTCGAGGAAAAGGTTAATACTTTGAACGCAAATATTCTGTCAGAGGTGAACCTTCATAAAAATAAAATGAGCCATGCGACTCATTTAATCTCAGGAACTTATGAATCCACAGAAGACTCATTCCTCTGCCTCTCTATCCCTTACAGCAAGGGCTGGTCCATCTACGTTGACGGAAATGAGCAGGAACTGATTCGCACAAATATTACTTACATGGGTACATATGTGAAGGCCGGAAAGCATAATATAACCCTGAGGTACGAAACCCCAGGGTTAAAGATAGGTCTTATTCTAGCAGCGATTGCGGTAGTACTCTTTCTGCTGATTCAAGTACAGCAAAGAATCAGCCACGAAGAATAATCATCTACGTTTTTAAAAATATTACTTGGTTAGACATTCGAAGAGATTATATCCATCCCACTCGAAATCGAAATCCATAGTATGCCCCAGCTTTACAACTCTGTAAATGCCTTGGGGCTTTTCTTTTAAAAGCGGTTCAACGATTTCCTTCTCACCTAGAAGGCCGATAGTCTGACAATGAGTATCATTGCAGAAATCATAAAGTGATGTTATGTCAACTGCATCGTATTCATAGAATAGTCCTGAATTACCACGATAGTCCATCAGTTCAGGAGTTAGTTTGTCAGTTTTTACTCGAATCAACGAATTATTAAGCATATTATGTAAACCATGTGTTTCATCTGTATACTTTATTCTGATATTGCTATCATAAAGCGCAGCAGCTTCATAAATATTCGTTATCTTATCTACTCCTTGTATCGTCTGGAAGTTATACTTCTGATTCACAAGTTCTTCTACAGACTTCCAGAAGATGCTCTTCGCCTCTTCTATCTTGGAGCCAGTCCATACTATAACACGCGGGCTTGTACAGGCATTTTGGTCCGATAGATAAGTATCGTTGTAGAAATCATTTGCAACTATACCAACATGGTTCATATAATAATCCGAATCTATAACAGCTAGTGAATATCTGTCCGCAAAAAGAACCTCTGTCGCCCCATCCTTTATCGGCGACTTCTGAATCTCCTCAATAGTCCTGTCTCCGCCCCAAATTATTCTGACATCAGAAAGACTCGACAGATAATCATTGATTCCTTTATCCCTCTCGTATCTCACTAGAACAATATATGGTCTCATCTCAGGATATACTTCGAGAGCCTTCTCGATAGCTGCATTTATCATATTAATCTGCACAAACTCCTTCGACGGAACTCTAACGACATTAGCGTTACCAGTAAGGAGTCCTGTGAAGAGCGAATACGCATAATTAACAGGGACATTTGACGGCGCTATATGCATCAGCGCACCTCGCCCAGTTACACCACTCTCTATCTTATCGGCATAGCGATTCTTATACTGCAATAGGGATGCTTTCCTCAGCCAGAAGCCGAGGGTTATCACGTCAGAAAAAGCCTTATTTTCTCGTACAGACAAAATATTCTTCGATACAGCCTCAGCAAATTCTAAGATTTTATCGCTAAATGGAGTCATCGGAGCTACTTTATCTAAAGATTTGAGTAGCGCATCATTTCCGACAAGGAACTGAAGCTTATTAAGATTAGTATCAGAATTATGTAAACCAACACTGTGTCCTGCTGCAAATGTATCACTGCAGCCTCTAATCTCCGCACTCTTAATTCGACCAAGTATCTTGAAATACTTACCCTTCCTACCGCAAGGGCAGTCATCCTCGCCAAGAATCATTCCCTCATCTTCAGTGAGCAGTGAGTGTCCAGGGTAAGACTCAGGAATCGCAGATACCACCTGCACGATACCCTTCTCGCCAACAGCGCACTCCGAGAAATCCTTAGGATTTCTGACTATCACATCAGAGAAGATGCTAGCATGCAAATGTCCACACTCGCATTCCATATATATGCAGCCTGTCTGCTCCACCATGCCATAATAATCGTGAATATCCGTCAGACCACAGACATCTTCAAATCTTCTGTGGAACTCTTCTTCTGTAACTGCCTCACTAATCAGTTTCTTCCAACCGCCGCCATGGATCATAACTGCATTTGAGAGATCAAATGTCACGCCCTCAGCCTTCAGTCTCACAAGCTCAGCATAGAAATACTGCCATATCATGAATGTGAATCCGAAAAGCAATATCTTCTTGCCGCTAAACTTAGCAAGAAACTCTTTAAGACCCTCCACGTCGAGATTCATTTCATCATCAAGCGCGTAAATCTTCTTGGCTCCAAAGATGGAAAATCCAAGGATTCCCGCACCTCTGGCAGAGAACATATTTCTATTCTTAATTACCGACGGACAATCAATAATGATCATCGGCATTCTCTCCGAGCCCGTGAATGAGCTCACTATCTTCACCATAGTCTTCTGTTGATTCGAGGCCGTCGCTCTATCAAGATAAATCTTCGAAACCTGCTGCCCCGTAGTGCCTGACGAAGTCATAGTCTTCACAACCTCATCATCATCAACGCTCTTCAGGGACATATCCTTAAAGAGTCTAACAGGTAGGAATGGAAGATCCTTATAGGTTTGAATCTTCGAAGCATCGTAAGAAACTGCCCCAAGTATATTCTTATACTCAGTACAGTTCTTTCTATGCAGCTCAGTTAGCTCGGTCAACCTCTCGGTGAGAAGACGCTCCTTCTCTGGTCTCGCGAGCGCGTATGGTTCTATTTTCAGTAAATCTTCGTAATTCATTTTTAATTCTTATAATGATTCTCAAGCTTTTTGTATAGTATCTTACCCGAGTCGTTCTTTGGAATCTCGTCGATTATGACTGTCTTAAATGCCGCAGGATTAAGCTTTGTCTTTGAAACCACGAAACTTTTGACAGCGTCATCAACATCTTCTTTGGTAAGGAAGATATACATATGGTCATCCACGCCACCGCAAGCTACATCGATTCCATCGAAATGTCCCTTGATCATTCTCTCGGTCTCATCAAGATTAACTCTGTTTCCGTATATCTTAAGGAATCTCTTCTTGCGTCCAACAATGTAGTAAAATCCATCGGCATCACGCTTAGCCATATCGCCTGTTTGAAGGACTCCACCTCGCTCATCTCCGAGAAGTAGGTCCTCGCCTTTTTCAGCGTAGCCTAGCGTAACATTTGGCCCCTGATACACAAGCTCTCCCGTCGTATCAGCCGCTTCTATCTTGCTTCCGCTCTCATCTATCAACTCAAAATGACCACCTGGGATAGCAATACCCATGGAGCCACACTTTGATACCGCGTACTCTGCAGGAAGGTATCCCATCCTTGCAGTCGCCTCGCACTGGCCGTACATTACAATAAACTTCTTCCCGTTCGCCTCTGCGAAGTCCGCAAACTTGCTGTGTAGTTCGGTCGTAATCTTACCGCCCGCCTGCGTCATGTAACGAAGCGATGGAAGATTCATTCGATAGAATCTCAGCTTATCAAGCATTTCATATGTATAAGGAACTCCGCCAAATGAAGTCGCACCCGATTCTTTAAAGAAGTTCCAGAACTCCTTCTGCATCAGTCCCTTATCGGTCACCAGAATCTCAGCTCCGACCAAGAGATGAGAATTGATAATCGATAGTCCGTAAGTGTAATTCATAGGAAGCGTCGTGATAGGCTTCTCTGTCTCATCAAGCTTCAAATACTCAGCGATAGCTTCTGCATTTGACTTCACATTTTTATAACTCTGGCGCACAAACTTCGGACTACCAGTTGAGCCCGATGTAGTAAGTAGAAGCGCCAGTTCGTCATATAGAGGGTACTCAGTATCGTAATGAGTTTGGACAAGAACGTAGTCATACGCCTCGTACACCACTTCCATATGATTAGACTTACTGCCATCATCAGTAACAGATTCGCTATCTTCAAGAATGGACTCAAGCTCTTCAAGATTAGACTTTGGAGCCCACACGAATGGCGGCTTATACACACTCAAAAGATTAGCCAGAAGTTCCCTCTCGAGCTCAGAACTTAGAAGAACAGGAACAACTCCATTACTTAAAAATGCTGTATATCCCACAATGGAACCAAGTGAGTTCTGGCAAAGCGAGAACACCAGGCACCTTCTTCCAATAGCCTTATATAGTTTTTCATTTTCTTCCTGCAACTCTTTGTAACAGACGCTGCTTCCAAACTCGTCCGTTAGAGCTACATTTTCGGAAAACCTCTTAAAATCCCACATTCTAATATACCTTCATATATTAAAGTCATAAATCTTCAAAACTATCATCAGTTAAACGCGCAACTGATTCGTAATCAGTAGGTCCACTCTTTCTTCCAGTCGCCGTTCTGCTCGTAGTCTTTCCATTTGCTGGCAAAGCTGATTGTTGCAAGAGTTGCGTAACCAAATGCAATGAGTGCCCAATACATACGAAAATGACCGAAATGCATAAGTGTGGCAATAAGGTTAATGCCTGTAATTGCAAGACCAACTATAGCACACACACGGCTCTTCAGAATAAAGATTCCAAGACCGAGACAAACAAGAATCACCGAAAGAGTAATCTGCGTAGTCATAATACCCTTCGTATCAATCTGATACTGTGAACCCATGCCAAGTTCTTCCGCCATATTATTTACGAAGTTAATCTGACTTTGAAGTGTAGTGAGCCAGAAGTCTGTACGAATCACGTCAAATATAGCTGTAACGATAACGACTATCGAAGAGATAATGATCTGATCTCTGTCCCTACGATTTCGAGGACTATCAAAGAACTCCTTCTTAGATAGTTTACGAGGCCTTTCACCTGCACCAGGCATTGGATTACTATTATTCGTACTACCACTGGACTGAGCATAGTAATCATTCGTGCCTCCAGCGCCATTTGGATCAGACGACTGAGGGGTACCCATAGGGTTATCAAAGGTTCTTGGCTCATCAAAGAGTCCGCCTTCATAATCAAACTCTAACTCAGGATTAAAATAATCATTATTGCTGACTGTTCCATCAGGGACAGTCTCCTGCTTCTCCTCCTCAGGTACCACTGGTTCAGTAACCTTTAACTGCATACTTTTTTCCTCCACTTAAAGTTTCTACAATACTATCCAATGACCTTTTTTGTTGCTACCCTCACGGACTATAAATCCATCGGATTTTAGTAAACTAATATTTCTCTTGACCGTTGCTTCAGAGACATCAAGAATCTTAGCATATTCCTGATAGCTTAATGAACCATCAGCCTTTATCGCATCCAATACCTTTTGGGCAGATTTTTTAAGATTTATTGGGTCATTTTCAACTTTTATTGGGTCATTTTTTTGATTTATTAGGTCATTTTTTACTTTTATTAGGTCATTTTTTTGTGATTTCTTATATTCAGCAAGCTCATTTTCAAGATTCCGAATATGTTCTTCGTACATAAAACTTCGAAATGGCTCATATGAATCCTCTTCTCTTGACGCTTCCAAAGCTTCTATATATTCTAACCTATCTTCTTTCAGAATCTTTACTGGAATCAGACCCATTTCATACTGAAGTTGATTCATCACCATTCTCGAAGTTCGACCATTCCCATCAACCCAAGGATGAATAGTTACTAGATCAAGATGAGAATCAAAACTTACATTATACTTTTCAATAATGCTGCCATTATTTAATAGTTTATCACGACATTCATTTATCTTATCACACAGTTTCTGAAGTCTATCCGGAACCTTCCTAAAGTCCATATAAGATCTTCCGCCTACTCCAGCGGTTACTCCAACTAATCGTAAGTCACCCTTCGAAGCATCAAAATTGCCAAATATGGTGTTATATTCAGCCCCAGTATTTTTCATAACAAGAGCAGCTAGTTCTTTAAGCATATCAATTGAGTAATTCAAATGAGACTCTGCCATTTTCATTGAACGCTCATACGCATTTTTAAGATCTAGATTCATCAGCTGCTCACGCATATTTTTACCTTTAATGGAAATACCCTCATCAAACAGAACTTGATTTTCTAATTCCGTTATAGTACTCCCCTCTATCGCTGTAGAATGTGTAATTAAAGAATACAGGTAGAACTTTTTATAATCCACCTGCTCAGCAATTCCCAAAGAAGAATACTCTTCTAAGACCTTATTAAGTTTTTCCTCATAATCAAAAGAAATCATAACTTGTCCCTTTATATACCGCTAATCAAAATAAGATCATAAAATCATTTCTTAAATAAGCCTTCAAAGAACCGCATAGTCTTACTGGTTCCATCGATGTTCACATTCTTACCATTATAAGTCATATAATCCACCAATAGCTGCCAGTTATCATACACATCATCCGTCATCGACAGATTATTCCCACCATAATAAAGAATTAGCTTATTATATCTTCGAGCTCCATACTTAGAATACATCACAAGATTTGTGATAACATCACATTTAATAACCTCCGATATCGTGATGGTCTCTGAGAATATAAACCATCTTCGAATAGTGATAGTGCTCCCCTGCACGATAACTCGTTTACCCACGCTATTTAGAAATATAATGAGAAACATTAGTGTCATAAGTACTAACATAAAAACCGACATAGTCACAAAGTTTTTCTGTCCACTGGCATAAACATCCCCCATTAATCCCCTAAAGAAAACAATTGGAGTCAATGGAAGCAGTATAACAACAACCAGTAATACAGCCTTCAACTGGTTATACGAAACCGTGAATGAAGTACTTGAAGGTACAACTGGCGCAGGTGAATTGTCATAATAATAATCATTCATTTAATCAAACTTTCCACTCATAATATAGCATTATAATTAGTCTTTAATGTTCTAAACATTTATTATTTTCTATATTTTTTCACTAAGTTAGTAAAAAAGAAGTGATAATCTTCCAAAGAACTCACTATATTTTGGCAAACTTAGTGAGTTTTTATATGGATTCTATTGCTTTAATTATCTTCTTAATATTAGCTGGTTTCAAATATGCAATATTCAATTCATTCTTATTATACTGCAGCGGAGTGTTAGCAGTTATACTCACTAATAAGTCCGTAAAGAACCGTTCCCAACTTATATACTCCTTTGAATCTATATATGAACTAGGTTTTTTTAGAATCTGCTTCACATTTTTATCTGTAATCACGCTTGATTTGAGTATAAGCCATTCAAAACATTCAGGTAGAAAGAGCCATATAATATCTTTATTCTCTTCCATAATTTTTGAAATATTATTCATTTCCGGACCAAAGGCCGCCCCATCCGCTATAACTAATACCTTTTGATCCATATTTTCTAATAATCTAAATCGTATGTTAGACTTTCCTTCTGCCGAGATACATTTTACATTTTGATTACTTGCAATCGAAGCGTATAGTTGGTATCCCGCTTTCGAATCTTCCACAACAAACATATCAAACAATTTTATCTTATCTAAGAAATTTTCGAAATAATCATAAAGTGGATATGTCTTACTATAAACACGATTATACCTGCGAACAGTTTTCCTCAAAGATAAAATAGATTTAACACTGTAAGGAATCTGGGGCAAACTATTCCTTGTAATCAAGACAAAATAATTATCACTTCCAGAAATTGCCTCAGCAAATTCTCGTGATTTTATAAAACTATGCCCCTCATCAATGAAAATGATACTGTTAGATATTCTACTTAATTTATACTCCCAATCTTCATCAGAAAGTATAGTTTTACAGGAAACACTACATTTGATTGTTACCCCGCTTTTTTTGCCATATTGTTCATAATCATGAACCAAACGTCTCACACTTGTTTTTCCCGTCCCACTATCACCAGTCAATATAGTGATATTACGTTCTAACACTAACTCATATGAAACTTTATTGTTGTATATTCTAATTGTATACTTGCCTTTCATACAATGTCCTCTTTATACATATTTAAAAGCACTCTTCATAAGTTCAGTCATATTATGAGCAATAGTGTCATCATTTAATACATGAATAATAAAATCACCCTTACCAAATCCCATCAAATGTTCCAGATTAATAGTAATATCATCATTCTTAGCCAGTTCAAGTATAAATGGAGCACAATTATCTCCACAAGTAGATGCATTGAAGATTTCATCCCTGCAATTTTTTATCAGAAGAAGTGTTTTAGTTCCTCCAGATAGTTTCTCAGGAGATATAACACCTAAAAATGGGCTATCTATCGCATTAGCTCCAATCACTTCTGATTTATCTATAGTTTTGATAACTCGTTTAGCAAAGTCATCTATAAGCCAGGATGATTCATATGAATTATCAAAATAAACATCAGTATTATATATTGAATCCTCGTTATCACCAAAATATATGTTTAACATAATCAATATCTCCATTATAGTGCATCACTATCAACAACTAATACATAATAAAACAAGAAAACTATTTGAGCCTGTCTAATAGCTATACATATTTCTATTTGTTTCTGTATTTAAAAGCATTCTTTCCACCGCAAAACTCAGTGAGTTTTTAATTTTTGTTCATTTAATCAAACTTTCCACTATCGATTAATTCATTTATACAAAGCATTAATGCAAATGAATAAAATGTATGTAATGCTGTAAACAATCTAGTTAGTTTATGTCGTTCTTCTTCCTGATCTATATCGGTGTTTATTACCATAGGTCTAATAATATAATCTTCGCCTTTGATTCCCGATTCAGATACAGCATTTCTATAAACCTCTTCCATTTCTGGCAAGAAATAAACTATACGACCTGTATACTTAAGTGATTCCTTAGAAGAATCTTTCTTAACATTCTTGATATCTTTCTTAGTATCCTTAGCATACTCATCCAAAAGCTCTATCTCGCTCTTGTTAACAAATATGGCAAATACGCTTGGTCTGTTATCTGTAACACTACTTTCATCTATAACAACAGGATAATATACGCGATTATATCCCTCATATATTGGTTCAAACTGCTGTCCAACCTTATTAAAATCAAGTGTTACATAGGAATGCTCTTCTGGAAGTGTTCCTTCTGCTATGCATTCATTTAAATCAACAGATTTGCCAGTAAATGCATAAGCACCGTCATCCTTACAATACTTTAGAAATATAATACCACAAAAAAATGTACCAAACGTTAATATACATATCAATATAAGAGAGACCATCTTTGAGCCATTCGATCTGTTAGCCCTCTTCTCTGCAAACCTTCTTATATCATTATCCTTTGAAGCTACACCTGTATAAGGCTTGTGTAGATAGTATAGCTTCATAAAGATATATACAAATACTATAATTTGAATCATTCAATAAACTCCCCCTACCATTAATCTTCACTAAAATATTTTAATCAAAATCGAACATATTGTAATTGGCATTTGATTCATCATCATGTGCACCTATAATAAACTCTGCATATGAGACAATAACGGTATCATATTGATTCTCTAATATATATTGTCTAATATCAAAATCATCATTCATTCCCCTTAATACTATATTATCCACTTGATGGACACCTATAGATAAAAAAGGAATAGTGACATTATCATATGAATCACCAATAACAAGTATTTTACCATAATCTATATTATTATTCGAATTATTTATTCTTTGATACGCGTAGTGCCAGCTTCCTGCATGATTAACATCATCCTCAAGATTATACCTTTCTTCATCGATAAAATCATCGAAGGTCTTCCCCTCCTCAGCCTTATTATCTATATAAAATGTAAAATCTGTATCAAAAATCGGTTTTAATTCTATATAATCATCTAATCCTACATAGGACGAAGATAATAGCTTTCCTTGTTCACCAAGCCAACAGTCATCCCATTTCATAGCTGAATAATTATCTATATCATAGAGAGATTTGTCTATATCATACCCATAATCAGCATTTAACTCATCTACAATTATACCAGTAGCCCAAAGCCCTGCTTCAGCGTTCCAATGATGGTCAGTTCTATAAAATATATCTTTAGATGATAATCCATCTTCCGCCATACTCTTTCTAAGATCTATATACGTAATATCTGCATTATCTATTCTTTGTAAAAAAAAATCTGCATTTCTATTCGTAAATGATTCATATCCAAAATTATCATAGAAAAATGAATCATCATTATACTTGGTTGGCTTATTTACATATAATAAGTTGATATCATTTTCTCTTAGAAAATCATTAAAGGAAACCATCTCATTATACTCATAGTCTGTAGATGTCTTAGGTGATGCACTTGCAATATACTTATCATCTGTAACATAGACGCCTCTATCACTATAGTAGCTGTTCATACCTAATACACTTGCAACATGACCATTTAATTCTATGAATGAATCATTATATCTCTTCATAATTAATTGACCAGCCGCTAATAATATAAGAAACAGCATCATAAAAAATAATCTTATCTTGTTCACGATATCAGCCTTTCAAGATTTTATAAGCAATAACATATATCTTATAACACATCAGAAATTTCCATAAGCAAAAGGATTATTCTGTCCAGAAATAATAAATGATACTGCCAAAACAAAAACAACTATTAATACAATTCCATATACTATATCATATGCTTTCTTAAGAGAGGATTTATCTTCAAGCTTCTTTTCAAGAGTAGGAATAATTGGAAAGCAAAAAAGAACTGCTAATACTATAAAAAGCCAATAATCATTTAAGAGTAGCAAAGTTCTTTTATCAGCGGAATTATCCGGAGAATAAAACATCCTAGCAATATAAGAAAATGCATGTGACGCACTCTTTGCCTTGAATATAACCCATTCGATATTTATAAAAAATAGCGAAAATACTCTATATATTATCTTAGCAGGCTTAGTTTTCAAACGTTTAGTTATACCAGAAAGACGTTCAAATGAGATAAGAATAAAATATCCTAATCCCCAAATAACAAAATTAAGTGATAATCCATGCCATAAACCAGTTAGAATCCAAACTACAAACAGATTAAAATACACTCTACACTTGCCTTTTCGAGAACCACCAAGTGGAATATATATATAATCTCTAAACCATTCACTAAGAGATATATGCCATCTATGCCAAAAGTTTGAGATATTCTCCGTCATATAAGGATAAACAAAATTCTCTTTACATTTATATCCCAAGAACTCCGTTAGTCCTATAGCCATATCAGAGTATCCTGCAAAATCATAGAATAGCTGCAGTGAAAAACATATAGATCCCAGCCAGGCATATGAAGAAGATAATGTATCAACAGATGAATTAAAAATCTCATTAACTATTTTAGCCAAAACATCCGCTATTAAAACTTTCTTACCTAGACCAACAAAAAATCTATATATCCCATTAATTCTATATTTCCAGATATCTTCCTTTTCAGTTATATTTTCAAAATCGTTGTATCTTGAAATGGGGCCAGATTGTATCTGAGTAAAGATTGATAAATATAAAGCTGTATGTATAGGATTAGAACGCTCAACCTTTTCTTTATAAATATCAACAAGATAAGAAATAGATTTAAATGTTAAAAAAGATAATCCTAACGGTATAAGAACATTTGTATCGAACCTATTATATACTTTGTATCCGACCAAAGCTGATGCATTCAATAACACACCAAACACCAGCAAAATTAATTTATTTTTCCTCTTTTGCTCATCAGCCATCGCTTTGCCAATCAATATGGTTAAGCCCAAACTAATTAGTAATAATACAACAGTAAGGTCACTGTTTATATAATAAAAACATAAACTAGCTAGAAGTAATACAATCTCTTTGATCCTTCCTTTAAGAACAAATGATACTATCAGCACCACAGGAAGAAAAATAAATAAAAACTTTAAATCAATAAACGACATCTATTCACCTGTTACACATCTTTCATCTAATGCCCTATTTAAACATAATTTAAAAACACTCTTCATAAGTTCTAACATATCATGAGCTAACATTTCATCCCGACAATTCAGAAATAAGTATCTGCATAAAATAATCAGTTTACAAATACATCAAATATCCTCTTATATTTATACCCTTTTTTGAGTACCGTAGTATCCCTCTCAAGTATTCCTATATCCACTAGTTTATTTATATTACTTGAAACCACATTTACTGAGACTCCGGACTCATTCTGAACCTCTTTTTTGGTAAATACAACTAATTTCATAATAATAGGCATTATCTTATATATTGATTCGCCCCTAAACGTTGATATTATCTCCATATCTTCTTTATAAATGTTTTCTATCTGATGTAGCTTATATATATAACTGTTACACTGCTCTATAACGCACTGGAGAAAGAAACACAAATACGAAGATACACTTCCAAATCTATATGACATGAGAGATCTCTGATACGAAGGCCTGTAAAGTTCAAATATTTCAGAAAGAAATAATATGGGCTGTGTATCATCCATTTTTGCAGCTTGAAGTGGTATAAGCGCCCTACCTAACCTACCATTACCATCTCTATATGCATGAATAGTCTCAAATTGAGCATGCGAAATAGCTATGTTAATAAGAATAGGATCAACATATTCATCCCCCATATACTCATATAGATTCTGTAAAAGTCCATATACTTCTTCCGGTATAGGTGGTATAAATGTAGCATTTTCAATTCCCATTCCTCTTGGAGCTATCCAGTTCTGAATATCTCGAATCTTTCCGGGAGATTTACTCTCACCCCTTACGCTATCCAAAAGTATTCTATGCATATCATTTACAAGACTAAAACTAATGTTTTCACCTGAGGATAACTTCTCAAATCCATATTCGACAGTTTTTTTCAAATTAATGATTTCTCTATTTTCATCATTATTTCTCTCATATCTAGCAAAAAACATTTCATCCTGAGATACAGAAGTACCCTCTATCTGAGTAGATTTAAAACTTTCAGTAAGTAATAACGAGTTTAAAAAAAGCCCAGCTTCATAATCCATATCAGCTATTTTAGCTTTATACTCCCCATACTTTTTACTTGCTTCACTCAGTAAGTGAAACAATTCTTTATCCAATTTATAGTCAATAGGAAGATTTTTTGCTTTAAATGGTTCCATATTTCTCCTCATTTTTCACTAAGTTAGTGAAATTATAGCATTATTTTAAGAAAAAATCACTAAGTTCGTGCAAACTCAGTGATTTTTTTTATTTTCGTTCATTTTATCAAACTTCCCACTATTAATCAATTCATTTATACAAAGGATCTACGCAAATGAATATAAGATTCATTAACTTATATCCAAATGACAATTCAAATTTTGAACAGTGAGTATTCCAGCAAAAAAAATATAATGTATTTTCTATTACACTCAAAATCTAATCAACTGTAATTTGATTAACTATCATATCCGCACCATATCCATCTACTAAATCATTCATTCTATCAAATAAAGATTTTCTCAACGAATTATCATTACACAAATGCTTTAACCCATTAATTATATTTTCTACTCCATTATTATTCTCTCTTATATCTCCAGAATCAAGCATAAGCCCGTTATCTTGAAAGCCTTTTGCTCCACCTTTCTGATTATCAGCTAACACAAACGTTATTGTTGGTACTCTGCACGCACATAATTCATATAACGTACTTCCTGCCGCTGATACCGCAACATCACAATTCTTCATAACATCAACCATATTTTTTACTTTTTCATGAATGCATATCCATTCATGATTATCAGCTATATTCAGTATAGCTTCTCTATCTGGTTCAAAGCTTCCGATAATGAAATGATAATATCGATTTCTAATCAGCTCTTTCTCAGTAGACAAACCCTTTATAATTTTCATAACAAGCCTGTATTCATCTGATCCACCTACAGAAATAAACACATTTCTAACTGTATCTGAAAACTCTTTCTCTATGCCCTTGAATTCATTTCTAAGCGGAGCATATTTTATATTAAGACATAATAAAGGAATATCATTTCCCTCATACAACTTTTCATATTTATCTTTTGTGGCATAGATATTATAATTTACCAGATAATTCACCGGATATGGAAATGAAAAAACATCATCTATATAAACTGTTTTATATACCCCTTTAAAACTGTTTAAATAATCGTAATTTACAAAATAGCTATCAAAAAAAATCAAATCCGGTTTTTCCGAATCAATAAATTTCAAAAAAACCGGAAGTTCATCAATCATTTTAGTATAATCAGAGTTCAGTATCACAGTTCTAAATCCATAGCCATTTATGATATCCACCATAGAATTATCCGCACATACAAATATACACTCATCACCATGGTTCATATATGCAGAAGCAATAGAAATCGAACGCATTACATGCCCCCAACCAATACTACAATTTCCATCGGCTCTAAATATTATTTTCAACATGCACACTCCAATGATTCATAGTCATAAGATGTAAAAATTATAATAATTTAATTAATCTCATACAATAATTCAAATGCCTCAGCCAATTCTACACCAATATTAGAACCTCTATATTTTCCCAATGCAAATAAAGCTTCTGTACTTCTTGGATGCGGATAAACAGTTTTCTCTGTCCTATAGCAACTCATACCATCAACTTTAGCCTGCAAAGTATCTGTCACATCAAAATACACATTCGGATTAAATGATTTACTGTATGTAAAATTCCACTCCGTAGACGAGGGGGTTTCAAAAGCATAAATCTTTTTCACATAGTAATCTCCAACTGGCCTACATGCCGTCAACACCGCTTCACAGGTTATTCTGTGAT
>CACWGK010000035.1:0-1193 GCA_902760415.1 uncultured Lachnospiraceae bacterium | reverse complement strand
TTTTCTTTTATATTTTTCCGATCAATATTTAAATCACCATGATGATGTGTAAAAATCGTATCAGGCTTATACTTTTCCACATACATAGATATAACTTTGATTATATCCAGCAATTCAGTTCCGTCCATTCTATTATCTGGAAAGCCACAAAAATCTATGCTCTTATATCCAACTATTTTCGCTGCTTTTCTTGCATCATCCTGTAATTCTTTCAATTCAGAAAAATCCGCATCACTTCTTTTTGCTGCTCTTGATGTTAATCCCTCCGCCAATATTACTGCATGAGCTTCCACACCTTCATTAACTATTCTTCGTATTGTACCACCTAATCCTAGCAATTCATCATCTGGATGAGCAGCAAATACTAAAACTGTATTCATATTTTTTTATCCTCCGAAAAACTTGCAGTCGCTGTAACTACTCCATTATTGTATTGCGCGTTAGTAAAATATATCCTTTTATCAATACATTTAACAAATGCTGTCGGATACCCCTCACCATCCAACATTCTTATATAATCATATAATTGTCTTTGCGAGAGACCTTCTGGAATTTCGCTTTGTTCTGGTTTTCGTCTTTTAAAACAAATCGCTTCTCCAACCTGTTCTTTCGGTATTAATTCATTTTCTAAAAAAATAGGAATCATTTTTGAAAACACAATGTTCGAAACAGCTTTTAATATTTCATCTGCATTTCCCTCACTAATATCAATAGATTCTTTTAAGTACACGGGGCCTTCATCCAATCCCTCAACAACCTTTATAGCCGATACTTTAGTTTCATAAATGCCTCTTACCAAAAGATTTTGCAATGGACTCCCACCTCTTCCGAACGGAAGATCTGTCATATGAAAGACTACACATCTAAAATTTTCATATATTTCCTTCGGAATAATCCATGACCAATGTGGAAAAAACACATATTCTGGTTGAATTAAATCTAAATATTCTTTTGTTAAACTATTTTTTTCATCTATTAAAACTATGTTTTTGTTATGCTCAATCAATTTTCGTGCATTTTCAATATTCCAGCTTTTAGTTGTAGCTATAACATACTTTGACATTTTATTTCTCCATAAGATTCAGCTCATATTGAATAAAACTATTTTCATATCCAGAACTCTGAAAGCATGATTCAGAAGCTATATTCCCTGATTTAACCCTACCGATTAATTTATTTATATGTGGTATATC
>CACWGK010000034.1 GCA_902760415.1 uncultured Lachnospiraceae bacterium | reverse complement strand
CAAGTATCGGATTTTTAATCTTAAGAAGCTTGAATATCCCCCATATAATAAAGAATCCTATGCCATATATCGGAATCCATGGTCCAAAGAGAAATCCACGGTTAACAAAGCCCAGCTTATGGTATATAAGACAGCACCATATGGACTCATATATCCAACCGATAAAGCAATATACCAGGAAGTATTCCATCAGATCACGGAATATCATCCAGGCTTTCTGTTTCTTATCATCAATAGTAAAATCCATCCCCAACCATCCTAATAAAGTATAAAAATCATTTAAGGTAAAACATTATATAAAACTTTTTTATAATCTTTGTAAAAGCCTAATTCTTTTATTTTACCAGAGTTAGCATATATCGAAACAATCATACATCTACCCGTCTCAGTATTATATAGATAATAAAAGTTTCTCTTTCTAAACGACATACTTACCTGATCTTTATATATGGCATCGTAGTCAAAAGTAACATTTTCAAATGATTCATCACATTTCTCACCAATTCTTAATCCATACAGCGAATAATCAGGAGAATCATAAAAAATACCTTCTTGCTTATCATTTATATAAATAACAGCAAAGCCTTGATCTGCTCTCGCTGTTACTATGGCATCAGATAAAACTCGTGTTCTTGAAGTGTAAAGCTTATTTGAACTAAAAGACAATCCCAAAGTTTGTTCTAACTCACCCTCACTACTCAATGCATAATTAGTAATATCTATACATTCAGATGATTTATTGTTAGTATATATCAAATAAAACACGATACCGAAAACAAAAGAAACAACTAGAAATGAAACAAGAAAACTTATTATTTTATTTTTCTTTTTTTCTTTCTCAGGAACTTCAACATAATTATATTCCCAAAAATCTCCACTAAGTTGAGTACTAGTTATAGATTTTTCCTCAGGTATTTCCTCATTTAAATGAGGAGCCTTCTTAAGCTTGATTCCAGATTCTTCTGGTTCAACAGTTTCAGAAGTAGAAACTTTAGGAATATCTTTAGCTTCTGGCAAATCTTTTTCATCTGTATTTATTATCTGATCAATATTCAAATCATCTAACATATTTATCCCTCCATTAAGTAGAAGATGTTATATAATATATCAATCATCCAATAATATTTATAATCTGATTTACTAGAAATGCAATCATCCAGGCTACGCCACATTGAAGCAGCACCATAAAGAGCGCCCACTTACGTCCAAGCTCACGCTTCACTGAAGCGATAGCTGCAACACACGGTGTATAAAGCAGACAGAACACAAGAAGTGACATAGCTGCAGCTGTACTTAAAAATCCAGCTATATTTCCCTCAGTAAGGATTGTAAGCGTTGATACCACACTCTCCTTTGCCATAAAACCAGTAATCAGTGCAGTTACTACTCTCCAGTCTCCGAAACCTAGAGGCATAAATATAGGTGCAACAAATCCAGCGACCTTAGCAAGTATACTGTCCTGAGGATCCGCCGCAAGTCCAAGATGCAGATTGAAGGTCTGCAGGAACCAGATAACTATAGTTGCAACAAAGATTATAGTGAATGCCTTAACAAGGAAATCCTTAGCCTTTTCCCACATAAGTTGAGCTACATTTTTAATACCTGGCATACGGTAGTTTGGAAGTTCCATAACAAACGGAACCGCCTCGCCCTTAAAGAAGAATCTCTTTGATATAAGTGCAGTTACGATACCAATTATAATTCCAAGCAAATATAATCCGATTATGATAAGTGCACCCTTGCCAGGGAAAAATGAAGCTACCAGGAATCCGTATATAGGATACTTGGCAGTACAGCTCATAAATGGAATCAGCATGATAGTCATTTTTCTATCTCGTTCTGACGGCATGGTTCTGCTAGACATTACACCAGGCACCGAGCAACCAAATCCTATCAGCATAGGTACGATGCTTCGTCCTGAAAGTCCCAGCTTTCTAAGTGGCCTATCCATAACAAATGCCACTCTCGCCATATAGCCTGTATCTTCCAGAAGGGACAGGAAGAAAAACAGAAGTATAATGATTGGAAGGAAGCTTAGCACACTTCCGACACCCGTAAAGATACCATCTATGATTAGAGAATGTATTACATCATTTACATTCCATGCAGTAAGTGCTCCATCGAGTTTTTCTGTTACAAAGCCAATTCCTGATTCAAGAAGCCCCTGTAGCCACGCTCCTACCAGATTAAATGTAAGAAATGCTATAACCCCCATTATTGCTATAAACATTGGGATTGCTGTGAACTTACCGGTAAGAATCTTATCTATCTTCTCACTCCGCTCCCGCTCCTTACTTTCAGCTGGCTTTACAACGGTCTCTGAAACAAGCTTTTCTATAAATGAAAATCTCATGTCTGCGATGGCTGCAGATCTATCAAGCCCACGCTCTTCTTCCATCTGCACTATAATGTGCTCCACCATTTCTTTTTCATTTTCGGAAAGCTTCAGCGCATCTATAACTCTTTTATCGCCTTCTATTACCTTATTAGCAGCAAATCTAACAGGTATCTCGGCTCTGATAGCGTGATCCTCGATAAGATGCATGATACCATGCAGGCATCTATGAACCGCTCCACCATGATCTGATTCATCACAGAAGTCCTTTTTGCCCGGGCTCTCCTGATACTTAGCTACATGGAGTGCGTGACTTATAAGCTCGTCAACACCCTCATTTTTAGCAGCCGATATAGGTACAACAGGAATTCCTAGAAGTGCTTCCATAGCATTTATATTTATAGAGCCTCCATTTCCTCTGACCTCGTCCATCATATTTAGAGCGAGTACCATAGGTACATCTAGCTCGATAAGCTGCATAGTGAGGTAGAGATTTCTTTCTATATTCATGGCATCCACTATATTGATAATGCCTTTTGGCTTCTCACCGATTATGTACTGGCGAGACACTATCTCCTCATCCGTATATGGAGACAGGGAATATATACCAGGAAGATCAACTACTTCCGTATTAGAATGTCCCTTTATCACGCCACTCTTTCTATCAACTGTAACTCCTGGGAAATTACCCACGTGTTGATTAGAACCTGTAAGCTGATTAAAGAGTGTTGTCTTACCACTATTCTGATTTCCGGCTAGCGCAAATGTAAGCAGCGTACCTGACGGAAGCTTCTTCTCGGTAGTATGGTCATGATATATTCCGCCCTCACCAAGTCCAGGGTGGTGCTTATGCTTATGTTCCTTCTTTTCAGATTTCTTACTTTGCTCTACATTTTTTACAGTATTCTTACTCTGCTCTTCATTCTTCTCATTTACAGGTAGAACTTCTATCTTCTCAGCATCTGCAAGTCTGAGTGTAAGTTCATATCCGTGAATACGAAGTTCCATAGGGTCGCCCATTGGAGCAAGCTTAACAAGTGTCACCTCTACTCCCGGGATTACACCCATATCAAGAAAATGCTGTCTGAGCGCACCTTCTCCTCCAACAGTGTTAATAATACAAGTCTCACCTATCGCAAGTTCCCTAAGTGTCATATGATAATCTCCTTTTTGAGTCACCCTCACGTTCGACGTAGCAAGTGACTCATTTTTGAGTCACCTTTTACGTCCGACGTGGAAAGTGACTCATTTTAGTACCCGTGCATTAGCATGAGTAGTCTATTATAATAATTCAGCTTCGACGCGCTTGAATCCACGTCCGCACTGACTATACAGCCTTTCTTTAGCTTTCTCGTAAGCGATGGATAAAGTCCTCTGCCTGCACAGTGATTTACCATGCAGCCAAAAGGCTGTGATGCGAAGACCTTCTCTACACCATGCTTGATATAGCTTACAGCCTCAGCGCCTATAAGCCAGCCATCAGCATTTCGGTTATTGAAGCTTACAAAGCCCGCCGCCTCACGCTTCATTTGCATATAAGGCGGTAATGAGAAGAAGCCATAAGACTTCATGGCGCGAATCATATCCTTCTGTATCATTTCCAGAAGCTTCATAAGAAGCCGCGCTCCCTTGGCCTCCAGGTTATGCTTTCTAACCATATGCGTATCCATGTAATAGATAGCATAGTACGAAAGTCCATTAACGTGAATCTCGCCACCATTTTGCTCGACAAAGTCAACCACGTCCCAATTACCCAAATGGCAATACTTTACATACAGTTCGCCGACCAGACCTATAACCTGCTTCTTTACTCTCTTATCCGTCTTTATCTTTGTGAAGTCTTTGCAAATGAGACGAAAGTTCCTATGCATATAAAGTAGCGACAGATTCTTTCCGCTTATCATATCGCGTGAAAGCCTGCGAATCCATTTTGCCCAACATCTGTTGGCAGAGCCTTTGATCTTCTCATACGGACGAACCTGATAGAGAAGCATCATAAGTATATCACAGTAATACATTCCGAAGAGCGCACGCCACACCATAGGGAAGTCAAACTTCATCATGAACTCAGGTTCATGATCTCTGACATTTAGCGTAAACACAGGAACATCTCCGTAGCCCGCTAGCGCCATAGCCCTTCTAAGGGCGCCTGTATAGTTGGCACCACGACAAGCATCTCCGCCCGTCGGCATGAGAAGCCTGACTCTATCTCGTTCATACTTTCCACTATCGAGGGTCTTCTTCATCTGTCCCACAAATTGAGACAGCGGATAACACATATCATGATTTATATAATGAAGCCCGATATCGGTTATGCCATCCTCTTCACTCATAACAACCGGATAGTAATCCTTCGAGTAAAATGCATACTTAATCAGTGGATAATGCATATCCAGCATAGCAGGAACAAAGAGAATATTATCCGCAGTATCTATATTCCATTTAATTCTAGGAATCCTCATAATCAATCTTTCTAAAATGAGTCACCTGGCACGTCCGACGTAAATGGTGACTCATTTTTGAGTCAGCTTTTACGTCGGACGTGATAAGTGACTCATTTCCTTTCTTCGAAGTATATGGTGTATGCTTCGTCTTTCACATCATAAAGCGGAACAAACTTTATACTTCGAGGTTGTTTCTTAGTACGGTAATTATTCTGCAGCCAGATATATGTATCATACGTATGTTCAGATACGGGACTCAGGAAATCACCAGGATTCTCAAAGTCCCCGTATATAACGTCCACATCCGATGTAAGGCCGGCCAGAACAATAGGCCCATCCACGAAAGCCGCAGTCCCTTCATCATCAGGAAGCCTCTCAGCCTTCACCTCAGATACAAATGATATATCTATCGCCGCACCATTTTTAACACTCGGAATTATAACATATCCATTTGCTAGTTTATCATCATTTTTATTCACAAGCATTATTTTGCCATTTACGGATAGTTCCGCATCACCACTAGCCCACTCAGGGATCCTAAGAGCAAGGGATATACTCTTCTTTCCCTTTTTAGAAAGAATCTCTATATCAAAATGAAATCTCCAGCGAGACTTTTCCGAAGTACCATGTTCGTCAAAAAGCGTCTGTGCATCATACCCCTTCATTGAAAGCGACTGAGTAAGCTTTATCTCAGTTTCCCCTACTCTTTCTTCAAGAACAGAAGAAATGTATTGGTTTACATAAAGTATAGAGGGATCATCATCTACTGAATATATCATTTCTGGATATTTTGCCGCAGACTGTATCAATGTACCCTGGCAGCACCAGAAATCTCTAGTCTTTGTAGCCCACTCCTTCTTAGAACCAGTAGTAAGTGACAGGAAATAATCAGGCATTCCATTCTCAGCATTTTGCTGCGCGAGGAATCCATTATATATACATCTTTCGATATAATCAGAATATTTCGAATCTCCGGTCCATTTAAAAAGATATTCAGCAACACGAACCATATTGTATACAGTACAAAACTCCTGATTACGTTCGCCCCTATACTCTCCCATTTTCTTAGGAGGTATCCAGAACTCACCAGCATTTTGACCAGTCGTAGCATACATACCGCGCTCAGTCACCGCAGCGTCCCAAAAGCTTTCGACTATCTTTCGCCACATAGGTCTTCCTGTAATCTCATACATTTTTGCAGCGCCCTGAATTATAGGAATACTCGCATTTGTATGATCATCGGTTAGCGCATCCACGCCCTTAACCTCTATCAGCTTAAAGAGCCTCTGCCCCTTATAAGCATCAGCAATCTTCAGGTATTTCTTATCGCCCGTAACCGCATATGCATCTGCCCAGACCTCAAGCATTCCAGCCTGTTCGCCCTTAAAGATTGCATCCGGACATCTCACACGCATGTCGCGAGTCCAATCCAAGAACCAGTCCCCCATCCCAGACAGAATCTCGAGAGCCTCCTCATTTCCGGTATATTTATATGTGTCGACAAGTCCCATGAGCAGCTTATGAATAGTATATTGTGGGGACCAAATGTATCTATCCGTCGTCAGTACCTCGAAGTACTTCTCCGGAATCGGCCCAGCCCATCTTCCTCCATTAAGGTCCTGACACCTCTTCAGTTCAGAGATAATGTGACGCAGCTTTGAAGCGAGAATCTCATCACCGTCATTTGCAACTATCATAGACGCAGCTGACAGATAATGACCTAAGAAATGGCCTCTCAGCTGGCAAGACGGAGCCTCCCAGCCCCAGTGAAGCTTAACATCCTCCGGATTCTGAAACATCATAAGTCCAGGAATTATAATGCCAGCCTCAAAGTAATAATTCTGAAGCAGGCATGTATCATCCAGCTCCTTTAGATATGCTTTATTAACGTCCATTCTTCGTCTGAACAGACTATCTGTAACATTAACCTTGTTAAATGAATAACTTCTCATTTAGTTTTTCTCCCGTATTATGTAAACTAGTTAAGCAACTATATTTAACTGATTTGAATTCTCAACAGGTTTTATACAACTTCATATCCTGCGTGTGAAAGCACTGATAATGCCCTGTCAAAGTTTTCTTCCTTCACTAGAATATAATCCGTGTTATATGTGGATACAGCAAAGATGCCTATCCCCTCATCAGCAAGTATGCCCGAAAGCTTTGAAAGTATTCCGATAAGCGAAAAGTCAAGCACCCCCTGGATTCGAAATCCCTTCCAGCCGTCTTCTCTCTCTAGGGTACTCTCAGGAACATCCTCAGTCCTGCAAACAAGCGACAGCTCTTCATCAGTTTTAGCAATAAAATAAAAATCTGCCGATGTATCGATATCCGAAATATCAGCAACTTTGCAAACCGTCAAATTATAATCTAGTTTCTTTAGTTCCATAATCCAGCCTCTACTTTCTGTTTAATAAGTGTATATCTAAGTGTCCAAAAACCTTTACCCATAACTTTGAATATCCAATATCATTTATTATCAATTGATTTTGTTGCATATATTATCTAGCCCATTATACGATACATTAAATTAAATGAACAGCCTTCTCTTGTTCTTTCGAAGCTTATAAAATCAATTTACAAAACACATGCAACAATGTCTAAACTTTAGTACACTATTCATATAAATCATTAATTCGTTTTCTAGGAGATAAGAAAATATATGAGAAAAACAGGCGCACTACTACTGCTTATAATAATGTCATTAGCATTACTTGTAGGTTGTACTGATGCAGAAGAGAAAAATGAAACCGTAGAGCAGGCTCTGACTATAGATTATTTCTGCGAATACTATGGAATAAGTAAATCCGAGTTCGATGGGATAGATTTTGATGATTTTGTTAAGTATTTTGAATTAACGCCCGATAAATTAGAACATGAAGTTCCTTTAGTACTTATCGACGTATATAAGAAAGAAAGACTTGGTGAAGGTCTTCCAGCATATAGCAAAATGACGCCAACAACTGAAGACTTACCATCTGATTATCAAGATAAGCTTGATATAATAATGATCGACGAGTTTATCAGTGAAGGCGCGACCGGAATGAGCTCTTATACCATAATAGATTTTAAAAACACAAGCGTATTATCCTCTTCAGGAGATATACGCTTTGCATCAGAAAAAGATATCATAAGATCAACTGATGACGCTTTAAAGAAAAGTGTCATCGAAATCCTTGAAAAGTACAATATCTCAGGATTTGAAAGGCAAGAGTCTGAGAATACATCTAATTCGTCAGATGAAATATGTGACGGGCAGGCTAGCCAATCAAGTATAAAGATTGTCCTTAACGACGGAACAGTTTATTATCTGGGCTTCAATAAAACTGCCTCATCACCTGAAAATGAACAAAACTTTTTCAGCATGATTGAAGATATTAAAAATGCAGCAAAATAATAAAAACTAAGGCTCAGCAGTCTAATAACCCATATCCTCCAGAAGCCTATCGATAAGCTCTGCATTTCTTATAGAGAAATCTGCAGTAACATGAGGCTTCTCGCCGTATAGGATGCATCTTGAGAACTGCTCTATCTCCAGGGAATAATTGTGAGGAATATCAACATTTCTTTCGATTACCTCATCACCAACAAAAATCTTATAAGATACATTTCCCTCCTGGTTATACTCAACATCAGAGAGTATGCGGCCCTTTGTACCATGGATAAGTAATCTATCAAATCTGGAGTTAGTATTCTCACCAAAGATAAATCCACAGTTAAATGATGCTCTCGCCCCGTTACTGAACTTAAGCAGCCCTGCTGTATTGATATCAACACCACCGTCTGAAAACTCAGCGTCAGCCTTAACAAGAGTAACATCAGAATCAATCAGTGATAAGATCATAGTTGTGCAGTAGCAGCCGAGATCATACATAGCTCCGCCGCCAAGCTCCTTGTGAAGACGAATATCTTCCTTGTAGCCCTGAGTGATAAATGCTGTCTCTATATAATCTACATCACCTATCACACCACTCTTTACATCCTTTACAAGGCTTAGAACATATGGACTATGAAGATATGCATAAGCTTCCATGAGAAATGATCCTGATTCTTCCGCAACTTTGAACATCTCACGGATTTCATCATCATTTAATCCCATAGGCTTCTCACATAGAACATTCTTACCAGCTTTAAGGGCCTTGATGACCCACTCTTTATGAAGATTATTTGGGAGCGGAATATATACAGCCTGAACTTCCTTATCATCTAATAGTTCTTCATAGCTTCCATAAGCCTTCTCAAAGCCAAAATCAGCCTTATACTTTTCAGCCTTTTCAAGCTTTCTTCCTGCTACTGCATATAGTTCACAACTTTCTGACTTAAGCATTCCAGGAATTGTACCCCAGGATGCTACATTTGCTGTTCCAAGAACGCCCCATTTTACCTTATTCATAGTCAAACTCCTAATTCACTGATATTACTATATAAATCTTACACTTAGTTTCCAGATGATACTATCTAATTAATTAGTAGCGCTTTGCTACTATGGCAGGAACTTACCTGAAGCAAGATAGAGTTCATACCAATCATGATGTGACAGCTCAACCTTTGATGCGTCACATACATCCTTTATATGCTCAGGATTCATAGAGCCAATAATCGCCTGCATCTTAGCAGGATGTCTAAGTATCCAAGCTATAGCTATAGCTGACTTAGAAACTCCTTCTCTCTCTGCTAACTCACCAAGAGCTTTATTAAGTTCTGGGAAGTCAGGATTATCAATAAATGAACCACCAAACATTCCGAACTGAAGTGGTGACCACGCCTGAATAGTTATATCATTTAGTCTACAATAATCAAGCGAGTTTCCATCTCGATTTATAGAATAGTCAGTTGTCTTATTATTCATATAGAGAGCCTGGTCAATAAGCTGTGACTGCTCGAGAGACAGCTGAACCTGGTTGATCACAAGATTCTGCTTAACATACTTCTTAAGAAGCTCTATCTGCATAGGCACAAGATTACTTACACCGAACCACTTTACCTTTCCGGCCTTCTCTAATTTGTCAAATGCTTCTGCTACCTCTTCTGGATCAAAAAGTACATCAGGACGATGAAGAAGAAGTGTATCCAGATAATCAACCTTAAGTCTTCCTAGTATCTCATCTACACTTGTAAGAATAGTTTCTTTAGTCCAATCAAACTCATTTCTATCAAAACATAGACCACATTTACTCTGAATATATATATCTTCTCTCTTAAGACCTGTTAGTGGAAATGCCTCGCTGAATCTTGTCTCAGCCTCACCTGCTCCGTAGCAAGTAGCATGATCAAAGAAGTTTATTCCACAGTCATAAGCTGTACGTATAACCTTAGCCGCCTCTTCCTTTGAGAGAGACGGCATTCTCATACATCCCTGAATAATCGCTGATGCATTCTCTGGTCCATTTAATATATTAATTGTCTTCATAAAAAACCTCCCGCTTGTCTTTATATATCATTAAAAGAATAACCTAAAGTTAGAAAAAATAGTAGAAAATACTTTCTCTCTTTTGACGTTTTTTTGTTATCACAAAAATGAGCCGCTATGCAACCATAGCGACTCTAAATCTTGTTTTGATTATTTATACTTGCTGATCCCAGCTATTCTCATATACACGAGAAGTAACTACATTTTTAAATGTATTTACACTAGATACTAACAGTACCACCAAGGTAATGATTGCGCCAAAGAAGTACTTTTCATTGGTTATCACATTCGTTCCCTTAAAGAGAAGAACAAATACTAAAACTAATGCAGCTATTCTAATAAGAGAAAAGAGATAATATAACGCTCTAAATCCCATAGACTGATTCTTATCGACTAATGCTATCGGATCTATCCTGCTAAATGTTTTCTGAAATCTTGAAATAATAAGAAAAACAATAGTTGGAAGACATACAAAAGTGATTGCAAGAGCTGGTGAACCATTAAGCTTGTCTTCATGAGGAACAAGGAATCTTTCAACATAATTTGTAGATGTCGAGAATATTAGCGTTAAGAGCTCCGCATATAGAGCAGATCTCAGTACATGAAGGGCCATTCCTTTGTAATTCTTATATTCGAATGCCGCCTTATAAGTAAATAAGTCTTTATCTATAAAGCCATATAAAACAGCAGATCCTATAAGAAGCAGTGTTACGAGTTTATTTGGGAAGAATATCGATGAGACAAGCGCTAAGAATACATTTCCAGCAACACATGACACATAGTCCCAACTAAAGAATCCGAGTATTAATATCACCACAATGAGAGCTAAGAACAGTACAGCGTGGCTACTCATGAAGTTTGCTATCTTAAGTGGATCTTCCATAGTTACTACAGTCGTTCCCCAAACTGCAGAAAGAGCGGCTATTAGAATACCGCCTACAATAAGTATAGCCACGCAGGCTATAATACCAAAAATAACGAGTAAATACTCTATAATCTGTATAACTGCCATAATTTTTCCCCTTTATAATATAAATACTTATGAATTAAAACCTATATCATTACAAGTTTCATCTACCTAAGAACAATATAGATTCTATCACTTCTTTTCTTTGGCTTATCAAAGGTAAATGCATCATATGCCCCTCCCTTCTCGAAGCCTGAAAGCTTAGCTGCTTCAATAATCTCACGTGCAGCAAAAGCCCTTTGTCTATGAACCTCCTTGGTAGAAACCCACTTACCACCATCCTTCACTTTTATATCTAGCAGGTAACTATGGATATTTGATGAAGCATCAAAGTGATTCTTCCACGTACACCTAAAGCCGCTTCCTCTATCTCTATATGTTCTGCCATCTAGAGCATTTTCGAAGAAAAACTTCGTCTTTAGATCAAAGATAAAGATTCCACCCTCATTAAGGTTCTCTCTCACAGAAGAAAATGACTTAACTAAATCCTCAGTAGTTAGTACATAATTGATACTATCACATATGCTTACTATGACATCCTTCTTCTCTGGCAGCTTGAAGTCACGCATATCAGCTTCCAGAAATGAAATATCTGGGTATTTCTTTCTTGCTTCTGCAAGCATATCTGATGATATATCAAGCCCCATCACATCAAGCCCCTCTTCTACAAGAAGCCCAGTCATAGTACCTGTTCCACATCCTAGTTCAGCAATAGATGCTGATGGAGATACTCTGTAAAGATACATCATTCTGAGAAGATAATCCTTCCACTCCTCATAAGGGATGTTGTCCATCATTTTGTCATATATATGTGCAAATACAGAATATGCTTTCATTTATTCTTAACCTTTTATCTGATATCCAGATTATATATTTACAGGATTACAGAGTTTCATTAATAAAAAAAGTACGAAGCAAATGATGCTATAGCAGCTAACAACGAGAATATCGTAAGATATAATAATCGATTATAATGGTACTTTGCAAATATATCAAACAGAGTATACGGATCAGAAGAATCTATATGTATAGTGGTAAAATCACCTTCTTTTAATTCACATCCAAGAAAGAATCTTACGCCATAATAATCATTCTGACTTTCGTATGAATTGTTATTATAAAAATATCTGTACGTACCATTATATTCCAAATACCTATTTCTCAAATACTCATTTCCATACTTGCTAGCTCTGATTTTCACTACAGTTGCAGAAACTGGAACAGTACATCTATCCTTAAACTTTTTAACACCAAGCAACATATAACCAAAAAAAGCTGACATCAACAAGAACACTCCCCCTGCTACTATAACCGCCTTATAAAAACCAGGTTCCATTCCCGTTCGATTAGTTGAATCAACATACTCATATGTCACCGTATAAGTATTTCCATCCTCATCAGTCTCTTCATGAGTTTCAACTGAAGTAGGACGAGTCTCTGCATCATCCCACTTACAACTTGTACAAGCAAGTAACATAGTTACAAGTAATATTATAAACAACACTGTCTTGGAAATATTTTTCATAATTTTCACTCTCATATATAATATATGTCCTAGTCTTCCTTGATAATACCGACATTATAACATTCGATAAGTTCTAAGAGCGCCTCAATCTGCTTCTTGATTTCATCTCCAGAATCAGTATCCACAACTCTTAGTCTCTCCGGCATAACTTCTGTGACATATATTTCAGGAGAATTCTCCTCCCCAGCTACATATGGCTTATGCTCTGCAAGAGCCAGATGATGAGAGTTAAAAAGAAGTGTATATCCTGCTATACCAGTGGTCTCGTGATAAGCCTTTGATAGTCCACCATCTATGATATACAGCTTACCATCGGCCTTCACAGGTTTCTCTCCCTGCTTTACCTTAACAGGAATATGACCATTTATTATATGAGCCCTCTCAGGATTCATACCAAACTCTTTAAATATCTTATCGCAATATTCAGCATTATTAGAAAACTCATAGTAACAGTTGTTTTCTTCTACACTAAGGCTCTTATCCTCCAGGAAGATTCTCTCGAAGATAGCCATTCTGGCTCTTCCGAACACAGGAGATACAGGACCATTCCACAGATACCACATAAGGTCAAGGGAATCAGTCTTACTAGGATCATCATCTCTAAGGAAATACGCATCTATAACTCGCGCGTTCAGATAATCCATAAGGGCCTTACCGGAATATTCCTCATCTCCATGCTTCCAGATATGAAACTCTCCATTTTCGTCCATAGGTATGCAGCCATGGAACAAGAGATTATTGTTATATATCTTATACATAGAGCCATGAGAATATAAGAATCTTATATGTTCCTGAAGTTTCTCTGAATGTCTAAATGAATATCTTAGATATTCAATCAGCTCCTGCTCTACGCTTGTAAGCTTATAAGGATCGTCCCAATCAATAGTCGGGAAGTTGGTATCCAGCATCGGATACTCCTTATCGCCTATTCTTACAGTACCCGTCTCAATATCTATCTTATCGAGAAGTAGTCTATCATCCTGATCATACTCCGGATGTCTCTTTATCAGCTGTCCTTCGAGCTTAAACTCGATTATCGCTATAGCCTTATACATCTTAGCAACAAGATCAGGATTAACTGAATCATACTTATTATTATCCAACAAATGAGGCTTAAAGCAGGCACAGTCATCATCTGCGTATACCTCAGCTGCAAACATTGAAAGCGGTCTAAGATTGATTCCATATCCATCTTCAAGAACATCAAAACTATTGTAGCTAGTTGCGATTCTTAGAACAGTTGCGATGGAAGCTTCATTTCCGGCCGCTGCTGACATCCAGCTAATATCGTGATTACCCCACTGGATATCTACATCCTGAAATCCCATAAGCTCATCGATTACGTAATCTGCTCTCGGTCCTCTGTCAAAGATATCGCCGATTATATGCAGCTTATCGATAAAGAGATTATGGATAAGATTACACATAGTTATGATAAAGTCGTCACCTGCATGAAGCTCTATGATTGCATCTACAAATCCCTTATAATACTTGGCCTTATCGATAGAATTATCATCAGCATTCAGAAGCTCATCTATAGCATAGCCATAATCATCTGGAAGCTTCTTACGAACCTTAGATCTGGTGTACTTTGAATCAGCTATACGGCAAAATGTTATAAGCCTCTCGATAGTTTCTCGATACCATTTATCTCCTTCATCGGTTCCCGGAACGAGAATCTGACGACGCTTAAGCTTAGTTAAAGTTCTATCTGGATAATATATCAGATTTGCAAATGAAAGCTGATCTTCGTAACTCATTTCATCACCAAATGTATCACGAATCTTTGCTATAACAACACCTGACGCACCTCTAACCAGGTTACGAAAGCTCTGATATTCACCATGTATATCAGAGAAGAAAAACTCATTTCCTTTAGGCAATGATAAAATCGCTTTTAGATTTATCACTTCGGCAAGTGCGCTTCTCTTCGTAGGAAATCTGTCGCTAAGTAATTTTAGATAATCAAGATCTCGCATAAAAATCCCCCTAATCTTTATAACCTATATACACTTAGTATTTAACTTCAGATATGATTTATTTCATATATCCATCTGCTTTGAAGTAATACTCTGTTCCATCAATCCAAAGGTACTGTGAATATGGATACCAGCCGGAGGAATCTTCGTACCACCAGCCTTTGCTGTTCTTGCACCAGTGTCCACCGCTGTAGCCCTCTACCCAGGCGCCGTCTGAGCCAAGCCAACATCCATCGCGATATTCGCCGTAGTCCATATATCCATCTGATGTGAAATAGTACCACTTACCATCTATCTTCTGCCACTGACTTGCTGGATACCAGCCTGTTGTATCTTCGACCCACCATCCGGATGAGTTACATTTCCAACTAAGTGTTCCTTCGTAAGTCTGTGTACCATCTTCATTATACCATTTTCCACCAACCCATTCAGAGCTGTATGTAGGTGCAGCTGCATCATTACCGCTTGTAGCTGCTCCTGAGCCTGCAGCACCAGCAGAGCCATTGGAATTATTTGTGTTATTGTTTGTTGAATTGTTGCTGTTCTGATTATTGTTGTTCTGATTATTGTTACTGTTGTTATTATTCTGATTATTTGTGTCGTTCATCTCTCTAACAGGTGGATTCTCCTTAGTACCATTTCCAGAATTACCACTTCCAGAGTTATCTGAACCTTCTTCAAGTGTTCCTTCAACTATTAAGAAGCTTCCAAGATAATTAGCCTCTAGATTCTCATCATAAATATTTGAACTATTTGAAAATCTGATTGGATAAGAATGATATACACCATTTGATGTATCAGTAACAAGTTTTATGTAAACCTCATATTTACCTTCGGCAAAATCATCAGGAATATCTACATTTACTTTTACATTTGTTGTAGCAGTTGAATCCCAGTTTCTTGGATCAACATTTGAAGCTGATTCACCGAGAGAAGGATCCAGTGCACCTAGATCATAAGTCTTCTCGAAGTTACCATCTGTACTCTTCAAGATAAGATATGCCTTCTTCTCTTTCACCAGGTTAGCAAAACCGACATTCTCAATACCCGCTTCAAGTGCAAAGTTCTCGTACTTTGAAGTCTCTCTCGTAAGACTAACATTTCTTACAACATATCTATATCCGAGATGATTCTGAACATAGTTAAACTCTGTTAAACTACCATTATTATACAGGCTGTTATTACCCTTAAACATTGTTTTCTTCATCTTAGCGATTATTTCATCATTCCAGCCAACATTAAGATAACTAGTATGAGTCTTAAATGCCTCCTGCTCCATATAGAGACCTGTAGGCTGAACATTTGTAGGATGATCAACATCCTCTTCAAATAGAACTATCTCACCACCATAGAGAGTATGCTTTGCCTGATTAGAAAGCCAAGCGACTTCCCTTTCTCTATCTCTAAATGTTCCGCGGTCATCGTATGAACCAAGATATCCGTCATTATATACGCCAACTCTATAAGCTGCCTGTTCTGGAGTAGTTACATCGCTATCAATACTTTTTATAGATACTCCACTCCACCAGCTATAGAACTCAGGCTGACGAACACTGATAGGTATAGAATCAGGAAGAACTTCAAGCCACTTGCCTACAACCTTTTTGACATTTGCTTCAGTCCTGAAATCGGTAGAATGCATTTCTCCCCAAGGACCAAAGACGCCGCACTCAACTGAAGCTATAACATCTGGATACTTAGCAAATATCTCACCGATAGCCTGCTGATGCTGAAGGGCTTTATTTATACTCCTTGGCTCCCAGACAGTTCTCTTTGTATCTCCACTATCCTTTAATTTACCTTTATAACCTGCATCATAAGCAATTCTTACAACCGCCGTTCCATTATTCTCTCTAAGGCTCTGAAGTGTACCATCAAGAGCTGAAAGCATATTGGTGGTAGAACTATTAATCTCAATGTCATCTTTAAAGCCATCTCTTCCATCATGATTAGTAAAATCAGATATATCTATACGAAGATGTACTAGAGAGTTCCTATACTCTGACATATCATTTGCAAAGTTTTTCTGTCCTCTATGATATGATAAAACTTCAGAACTATAAAAACCTCGATATGGATTAGGAGTTTCATCTAAAGATTCTGTATAACTAATATCCTCAATATTAGTTAACTCTCTAACCGAGTGAGCCTTAACTCCCTCTGCCTCTGCCGGGGTAGCTATGAGGCCAACAGTAAGTCCCAGCGCAAGTGCGCCAGCCACTGCTTTCTTAAAACATTTTGATACCGTCATTCCTTTTAATGTCATAATACTTTTCCTTCCCAAACTAACATTTAACAAAATGAGTCACTTCATACGTCGGACGTGCAAGGTGACTCGACGTGCAAGGTGACTCATTTTTGAGTCACCTGCTACGTCCGACGTAAAAAGTGACTCATTTTAACTCATTTATGAATCAACGCGTGCGTCTTTGGAGTTTTCTTCGATATACTGTCGACGAGGTGCAACCTCTGAACCCATCAAGGTGCTGGTAATGGATGCTGCCTCTGCGCGGCTTGATATCATTACCTGCTTCAGTACACGATGTTCTGGATCCATAGTGGTCTCAAAGAGCTGGTTTGCATCCATTTCACCAAGACCCTTATAACGCTGTATAAGGAACTTTCCACTATGCTCACGGCGATACTTCTCCAGCTCATCATCTGAGTAGAGGTACTTAGCCTTCTTACCTTCGCCAACTCTATAAAGTGGAGGTATAGCGATATAGATATGTCCCTCAGTTATAAGCTCAGGGTAGAATCTATAGAAAAATGTAAGAAGCAGTGTAGCTATATGAGCGCCGTCCACGTCGGCATCTGTCATGATTATGATCTTGTCATAATTCAGCTTCTCGATGTCAAAATCATTTCCGAATCCAGTAGAGAATCCACATCCAAATGCATTTATCATGGCCTGGATTTCTTTATTCTCAAGGACCTTCGCTACAGGTACCTTCTCTACATTGAGGATCTTACCACGAAGAGGAAGGATTGCCTGATACTTGCGGTTACGAGCCGACTTAGCGGAACCACCAGCGGAATCACCCTCGACGATGAATATCTCACATTTATCTGCTTCGTTGCTCTCCTGACGAACAAGCTTTCCATTACCTTCAAATGAAAACTTATTGAGGTTAACTTTGGTCTTGTTCTTAGCTTTCTCCTTAGCAGTCTCAACCGCTCTATCAACTATATCCTTCAGGACATCATAGTTACGGTCGAAATAAACCGTAAGCTGTTCACGCATTATAGCGTCAACCGCCTGAGTAACATCTGTATTAGATAGACGAGTCTTGGTCTGTCCCTCGAACTGTGGATCTGGATGCTTCACAGATACGATAGCCTGCACCCCTTGTCTGATATCCGCACCAGACAGATTAGAATCCTTCTCCTTCAGGACTCCCAGCTCGTTACGCGCATAATTATTGATTATCTTAGCAAATGCAGCTTTATAGCCTGCAACGTGAGTACCGCCCTCTGGGTTAGTAATGTTGTTAGTGAAGCCGATTACATTTTCATCTCCATCCTCAGTGCAGACAAAGACAATATCCGCTTCTATGCCATTCTTCTCGCCCTTAATAGATACAACTGGTGAAGTCTTAGTCAAATCCTTAGAGATATCCTCAACAAAGGCTGTGAGTCCACCTGGCTGATGGAACACTTCTGGTGGATATCCATCACGCTTATTGACAAATGTTATCGTAAGCTCTGGGTTTAGATAACAAGTCTCCTTGATACGCTGACGTATAGCACTAGACTTGAACTTTACTGTCTCAAATATCGTATCATCTGGGTAGAGAGTAACACGTGTACCAGTCTTCTTTGCTGGAACTGCAGGCTCACATGGAAGAAGTCCATCAATAAGCTTAGTCTTTGGCTTTCCGTATTCATATGTATCGTGATATACATATCCATCACGATATACATCAACGATAAGCTTCTTAGACAGCGCATTTACAACCGCTGAACCAACACCGTGAAGACCACCACTTATCTTATATACTGAATCATTGAACTTACCACCAGAGTGAAGGACTGTAAATACTACTCGCTCCGCACTCTTCTTCTCTGTTGGGTGAAGATCTACTGGAATACCTCTACCATCGTCTTCTATAGTGGCAGATCCATCTTCATTAAGGGATACATATATATTCTTGCAATATCCAGCTAGATGCTCATCTACAGCATTATCTATTATTTCCTGCACCAGATGGTTAAGACCAGTTCTTCCAGTGCTACCGATATACATACCAGGACGAAGTCGTACAGGTTCAAGACCTTTAAGGACTTTGATGGAATCGCCATCGTATGAATCAACTTTCTTACTTGCCATATATTTTCTCCTAAACTATCTTAAGAATCTTTGATATAACTACTTCTTATTACCCTTACCGCCACGCTTAACAGCCTTCATATTAGAAAGTGATATGCCATTAAACTCAGCTTCATTGCCAGCTGAAATAGCCTTTGCAACGTGGTCTCCTCGACGAAGGGATATCAGCTGTACACCACCTGCACCTTTACCCTGTACAGGGATTTCATCAGTCTTAACCTTGATAGAGTAGCCATTTTCTGTTTCAGCAACTATATATTCGCCCTCATATCCAACATAGACAACGTTAGACTTTATAGCCTGAGAGGTCTTTCTTGAGGTATCGAACAGAGCTGCAGATGCTCTCTTGGCTTTACCTTCAGTAGTTACAAATACAAGATTTGTCTCTGGAGCGATTCCACCCGAAGCTTCTATTATAGCCTTTGCAGTATCAGACTCTGCATTACCTGCAGGATTCATTTCTGATACATTCATCAGACCCACAACATCAGCAGTATGACTCATTCCACAGAACTCAAATATCTGAATACCCTTATCTGTAATCCTGAACTTCTTGTCCTTCTTCTGCTGCTTTTTTAATATATCTGAAACCTTAATGATATGAACCATACCCTCGCTATCGAATATAGCGATTCTATCGGTTGACATAACATTTAAATCATACTTTCTTACAACATCTGGATTCTTCTCAAATACATTTCTTGGAGCGGACTTGATATAGAAGAATCTATCAAGAAGGATGGTCTCTTCTGTTGCTACAACCTTCTCTTTCTCAACAACAACCTCTCCAAGATCCTCTATTACAGAGCGACGAGGTATAGCATATCTCTTCTTTAAGTCCTCTATGTCAGCTATCATCTGCTTCTTCATAGCAGCTTCAGACTTAAGAAGCTTCTCGTACTTTGCAATCTTCTTCTCAGCTTCTTCAAGTTCCTTCTTCAGAACATCGATTTCAAGACCAATCAGCTTCTGAAGTCTCATAGCAAGGATTGCATCTGTCTGCTTCTCTGTGAAATGAAGCTCTTTCGCATCATTTATAGAACCCTTATATCTAAACTTGATATTGTCAGTCTTACCATACATAAGACATTCCTTGGCATCCTTAGTAGTTGTTGAACCACGAAGTACCTCGATTATAAGATCGATAACATCAACCGCTTCAAGAAGTCCAGACTTAACTTCACGAACATCTCTTTCAGCCTCAAGCAGACGGTTATACTTAGAGGTATAAACCTCCCACTTATACTCTGTATAGCACTTAAGGATTCTCTTAAGTCCCATAACTTCAGGCTTACGATTATATATACAGTTCATGTTGACACTGTAATTCTCTTCAAGACCGGCTTTCTTATAGAGAATATTAAGTATCTTATCTATCTCTTCGTCTGTAGTACCCTTCTTAACATCAATACACAGGCACTCACCATTCTTATCGCCACGGTCAGCTATATCTACAACTGCAGGAAGCTTGCCCTGACGTACCAGATCAGCCACTGTATTTAAGAACTTCTCTGTACCATTTATCATGGTAACAGGAATCTCTGTAACACAGATTGACTTTCTACCACGACCAGCGTCACGAATCTCAACCTTTCCACGAACTCTGACCTTACCAAGACCAGTCTCATATATCTGAAGGAGCGAAGCCTTGTCAGCATTTATAATTCCCCCCGTCGCAAAGTCAGGTCCCTTAACATATTCAAGGAGCTCCTCTGTTGTAATATCCGAATTCTGGATATATGCTATCTCAGCATTTGCAATCTCTTCCAGGTTATGTGTAGGTATATTTGTAGCCATACCAACCGCAATACCTGTTGCACCTGATGTAAGCATATTTGGTATGAGAAATGGAATATGAACCGGTTCCTGTTCTGTACCATCAAAGTTAGGCATAAACTCACAGAACTTCAGATCCTTTAGTCCTTCCTCAGTATACTTTGCAATACGTGCCTCAGTATAACGCATAGCAGCTGCGCCGGAACCTGATACATCACCAAAGTTACCGTGAGGATCAACTAGTGGAATAGGCAGCTTCCAGCTCTGAGCCATATTTACAAGACACTCATATATTGAACTATCGCCATGTGGATGATATTTACCCATAGTATTGC
>CACWGK010000033.1 GCA_902760415.1 uncultured Lachnospiraceae bacterium | reverse complement strand
ACCTCTGGAAAAAAGGATATGGAATCCGCTGTAGAGAGGGCTAAGAATAATCTTGGAATGTATGGAAAGAAGACCATTCTGTTTATAGACGAGATTCATAGATTTAATAAGTCACAGCAGGATTTTCTCCTTCCTTATGTAGAGGATGGCACGATTATTCTTATTGGTGCAACTACAGAGAATCCTTACTTTGAAGTTAACAGCGCTCTTGTTTCTCGAAGCAATGTATTTCAGCTTAAACCTCTTAGTGCCCAGAATATAGAAGAACTAGTTAGAAGAGCTGTATATGATGTAGAAAATGGTATGGGTAGTCTTGGGGCTACCATAACCGATGAAGCTGCTGCATTTCTTGCAAATGTTGCTGAAGGTGATGCTAGAAAAGCTCTGAATGCTATAGAACTCGGTATTCTTTCTACAGAGAGAAGCGAAAATGGAAAGATAGAGATTACTCTAGAGGTTGCTGAAGAATGTATACAGAGAAGAGCCATTAGATATGATAAAGATGGAGATAATCATTACGATATAATCTCTGCATTTATTAAATCTATGAGAGGTAGTGATCCTGATGCTGCGGTATATTATCTTGCCAAGATGCTATATGGCGGTGAAAGTATAACATTTATCGCCAGAAGAATCATGATATGTGCCTGCGAAGACGTTGGAAATGCTGATCCTCAGGCAATACAGGTTGCAACCAGTTGTGCCCTTGCTGCAGAAAGAGTTGGTATGCCAGAAGCACAGATAATACTTGCGCATGCAGCGATATATGTTGCAACTGCTCCAAAGAGTAATTCGGTTGTAAATGCAATCTTCGCGGCAAATGATGCAGTAAAAACTTATAGCAATGCTGAAGTACCACCTTATTTAAGGGATGCACATTATCATGGCTCAGCAGAGCTTGGACATGTGGGATATAAATATGCTCATGATTATCCTATGCACTATGTGGATCAGCAGTATCTTCCAGATGCTATAAAGGATATGACATTTTATGAACCGGGTGATAATGGATACGAAACCGATATAAAGAATTGGTTTAAAAAGATAAAGGAGAATAGAGAGGATTAATGGAAGACGGCAAGAATAAAAAAAGCTTATTTATTAGAGTCTTATCGATAATTCTTATACTTATATATCTTGCTTTACTTGGTATATTTCTCTACTGTATGATCACAGGCAGCGAGTATCTTCTTGCTATGCTTTTTGTGATTATAATATATCCGATTATTCTATATATTTTCCTCTGGCTTAAAAAGGTTTTTGGGAATAAATAGGGTGTTTTGACACATTAGTTTTTATTTGATATAATCGATGAGGTTTTTTTATAAAATAGTAATTAATCTAATAATGAAAGGACATATATTATGGGTTTATTAAAAGATTGGAGAGATCATGCATATGGTCTTGATGACAGAACACCAGAAGGAAAGCAGTTCTGGCTTAACTATTTTCAGATAGAGAAGGGAATCTATGAGATTATTCTTAAGGATCCTAAGAAGGTTGTTAAGGGTACAGTAAAGGAACTTGCTGAAAAGTATGAGACAACTATTGAGATAATGGTTGGTTTCCTTGATGGTATAGATGACAGTCTTAAGACATCAAATAATCTTGACGATATTACAGAAGATTCTGAGGTAACTATTGATATAGATACTGAGAAGCTTTATATGAATATGGTTGGCTGCAATGCAGAGTGGCTATATACACTTCCAGAATGGGATAATATCTATGATAAAGAGACAAGAGATGCGCTTTACAAGAAGGAAAAAACTTCTCATACTGTTGTAAAGGCACCAAAGATTGGTAGAAATGATCCTTGTCCTTGTGGAAGTGGCAAGAAATATAAGAAGTGCTGCGGCAAGTAACTTTTTGACTTTTAGGGACGGTTGTAATGACCGTCCTTTGTTTGTTAAGGCGGATAGATGGCATTTACAGAAGAACAGATAAAGGCTATAGAGTTTTTTGATGGTCCTGCTATGGTTCTAGGAACACCAGGGTCAGGTAAGACTACAGTTATTATCAATAGAGTAAATAACTTAATATATGAGTATAATGTTAAGCCTGAGAATATATTG
Source organism: uncultured Lachnospiraceae bacterium (assembly GCA_902760415.1). Classification (GTDB taxonomy): domain Bacteria; phylum Bacillota; class Clostridia; order Lachnospirales; family Lachnospiraceae; genus Eubacterium_Q. The sequence continues at coordinate 19,345 of CACWGK010000033.1, read as the reverse complement.
GTCATAACCTTTACCAGAGCTGCTGCAGAATCTATGGAAGAAAGATTTCTTGAACTAACAGGCCTTAAGGAGACTAAGGTTAGATTTGGTACATTTCATTCTTTCTTTTATTGGGTTGTCAGGACTGCTTATGGTAGTTCGGCTCAGCTTTCCGTATTAGATGAGAATAAGAAAAGAGCTGTTATAAAGGATATTCTGAAATCTCTTAATACTGAAGAATATAATAGTGATGAAACTATTCGTGGTATTCTCAGTGATCTTGGTAATATGGCTTGTAACATGATAGATATAGAGTATTATCATAGCAAGAATATGTCTGATGAGCTTTTTTATAGAATCTATCATGAATATGAGGAATACAAGAAGAAAAATGGATTCCTTGACTTTGATGACATGGTAAGTCAGTGCTATAACTTACTTAAAGATAGACAGGATATTCTTGAGGCTATAAGAAACTTATATCCATATATACTTGTTGATGAGTATCAAGATACTAATAGAGTTCAGTATGAGATTCTGAAGCTTCTTGCTCATCCAAGAGATAATCTCTATGTTGTTGGTGATGATGATCAATCAATATACGGTTTTAGAGGAGCGAGGCCAGACATAATGAAGCTCTTTGAGAAAGAGTTTCCTGGAGCTAAGATTATAGGTCTTTCTTATAATTTCAGATGTCCAGAAGAAATAGTTGATTTTTCTACTAAGATCATATCTAAAAATGAAGGCAGATTTGAAAAGTCACTAAAATCAAATGTTTCTAAAAAGGGTACAGTATCTATCTGCAAGGTTCCTGATATAAAATCAGAGAATACGGAATTAGTTAAAAAGATTAAAAGCGATAGAGAGGCTGGAATTAGATATAGCGATATGGCTATTCTATATAGAACTAATGCACAGCCTCGAAGTCTTATATATAAGCTTAGGCAGGAAGGCATTCCATATAGTATAAAAGATGTAATACCAGATATTGCAACTAATCCATATATTAAGCCAATTATTCAGTATATAAGATATGCCAGAGGGGATCATTCTAGAGAAGTCTTTTTATCTTTTATGAATAAGCCTGTTAGATACATTTCTAGAGAGCTGCTTTATGATAAAACTATAGAGATAGAGAATCTTAAAAGAATAGCTAAATCTAACTCAAAGGATTATCTGATAGATAGATTAGATAGACTAATGAATGAACTTAGAACTATTCTAATGCTTAGTCCATTTGGCGCGGTAAATTATATTCGAAAAGCCATGGATTATGATTCGTACCTGGTTAAAACTTTAGATGAAAATGGAATAAATAAAGACGAGGTCTTTTCTATACTGGAGGATTTTCAAGATTCTCTGGCTGGAATGAGTGGTTTTGATGAAATGTTTGAAATGCTTGATAAGCCTGAAGAATTATTTGTTTCAACTGAGAAGACGGGGGATAGAGTAGATCTTATGACTCTTCATAGTGCGAAAGGCCTTGAATATAAATCAGTACACATAATCGACTGTGTGGAAGGAACTATTCCGTATAAAAAATCAAAGTCTGCTCCTGAACTAGAAGAGGAGCGAAGACTATTATATGTCGGAGTTACTAGAAGTGGTGAGAAACTAACTTTATATGTTCCTGGCAAAATCGGTGAGAAAGAAGTAAAAGTTTCTGAATTTATAGAAAATATAATATAAGAGGATTGAATGATGGAATTAATTGATATAAGAAAAGAGATAGATGTTATAGATAAAGACTTAAAGGCTCTGTTCGTAAAGAGAATGGCTCTTTCTAAGGAGGTCGCTGCAGTGAAAGCAAAGTCTGGCGCACCTGTATATAATGCTGAAAGAGAAGCTGAGATTATAGAAAACCTGTCCAGTGATGTTGATGCTGACTTTAAGGATGACTATGTTGACTGGATTAAGCAGTTACTATCTGCAAGTCGTAATTATCAAACTAAGTTAATTTCTGAGAATAAATAATTTTTTAAGAAGTAGTAGATATGATAAAGCTTTTAAAATATTTAAAAGAATATAGAATTAGAGCTATACTTGCTCCTATATTTAAGATGCTTGAGGCAAGCTTTGAACTTATGGTACCGCTTGTTATGCAGCGTCTTATTGATGTGGGAATATCCGAAAATGATAAATCAGCGATTTATAGATATGGTGCGGTTTTAGTTCTTCTTACAATTGTTGGTTATATTGCGTCCATAACTGCTCAGTATTTTGCTGCTAAAGCGGCCGCAGGATTTGGTAAAGCTCTTAGGAAGGATCTTTTTTATCATATAGGACACCTGTCTTATAAAGAAATAGATTCTCTAGGTAGTTCATCCCTTATAACAAGAATGACTAGCGATGTAGGTCAGACTGTAACAGGAGTGAATATGTTCCTTAGGTTATTCCTGAGGTCTCCTTTTATTGTATTTGGAGCACTTATTATGGCTTTTACAGTTGATGTTCCTACAGCAACTGTATTTGCATATGTATTACCTGTTCTTATGATAATTGTATTTGTTATAACATTTGCAACTATCCCTATGTACAAAAAGGTTCAAGATAAGCTTGATAGAGTGACGCTTCTTACACGTGAAAGTCTTATAGGTATAAGAGTTATAAGAGCATTTAACAGACAGGATATTGAGGAAGAAGAGTATTCTGCTTCTAATACTTCACTTATGAAGTCTCAGTTACTGGTTGGCCGAGTTTCCGTTCTTATGAATCCTGTAACATATCTTGTCGTTAATCTTGGTATAGCAGCGCTTATCTATGCCGGAGCTATTCGAGTTGACTCAGGTCTTATGTCTCAGGGACAGATTGTAGCTTTGGTAAATTATATGTCTCAGATTCTTGTTGAATTAGTTAAGCTTGCTAATCTTATAATCACACTCACTAAAGCTATAGCTAGTGCACGAAGAATCAGCGATATTATGGATATCCAGTCGTCACAGGTATTTGGTACAGAAGATATCGAGAAGGATATTGAAGAAACTAAGGGAAATGTCTCATTTACTCTTGAGTTTAAAGATGTATCTATGATGTATGAAGGCGGCAGACGAAATGCTATCTCAGATGTTTCATTTTCTGCTAAAAAAGGCGATGTTATTGGTATAATCGGAGGAACCGGTTCTGGTAAATCGACTCTAGTCAATCTAATACCAAGACTTTATGATGCAACTTCTGGAAGTATAAGTATAAATGGAATAGATATAAATGATATATCTAAGGATTCTTTAAGAGGTATTATCGGCATTGTTCCTCAGGAAGCAAATCTTTTCCGTGGAACTATTGAGGATAATCTTAGGATGGCAAATGAAGGAGCAACCAGTACTGATATAAAAGAGGCACTTACTATATCTCAGTCTGCTTCATTTGTGGAAGCTAAAGAAGGTGGAACTAAGTCAGAGGTTCAACAAAGTGGAAAGAATCTTTCTGGTGGTCAGAGACAGAGACTTTCTATAGCTAGAGCTCTGGTGAAACATCCTAAGATTCTTATATTAGATGATAGTTCATCTGCACTAGATTTTAGCACAGAAAGACAGCTTAAGACTGCGTTATCAAAAGATAAGAAAGACAGGATTACTATTATAGTATCTCAGCGTCCTTCAACTATAATGGATGCTGATCAGATACTTGTTCTTGATGATGGAGCAGTTGTCGCTAAGGGTACACATTCTGAACTTATCAGAAGTAGTGAGATATATCGAGAGATATATCATACTCAGTTTAAAGAGAGGGAGGGTGCGTAATATGAAAGATGTATCTAAACTTCTCAAGATATTAAAGCCATATATTCCATTTATGATTCTGTCTTTACTGGCTGCTCTGGTTGCTGTAGGACTTCAGCTATATAGCCCTATAGTTTCTGGTCAGGCTATAGACTGTGTCATAGGTAAAGGAAATGTACTTAGTATTAATCTAATAAAGTTACTTAAGAAGTTTATTATCATAATCTTACTATCTATCGTATTTCAGTGGGTAGTAGGCATGATTAATAATGCTGTTATCTATAGAGTTGTTCGAGATCTCAGAACCAGGATATATAAACATATAAATCGTCTGCCGGTATCATACGTTGATTCCCATGAATATGGTGATATCATATCAAGAACATTAAATGATGTGGATAGATTATCGGATGGACTTCTTCTTGGATTCTCGCAGCTACTAACTGGAATTGTTACAATAATTGGCACATTATTTTTCATGTTTAGAACTAGCGTAGTGGTAGCAGTAGTTGTGGTAGTTCTCACTCCTTTATCACTACTGGTTGCAGGTTTTATTACAAAGAAGACATATAATCTCTTTAAGGTTCAGTCTGATAAAAAAGCTGATATGACTTCTCTGGTAAATGAAATGATCGGTAGTGAGAAAACAGTTCAAGCTCTTTCGTATGAGACAAGAGCTCAAAAGAGATTCGAGGCTGTAAATGATGAACTTGCAGAGTCTGAGTTTAAGGCGACATTTTTCTCATCACTTACTAATCCATCAACACGTCTGATAAATAACTTTGTATATGCTGGAGTTGCAATAGTTGGTGCAATTATTGTTATCTCAGGCGGTATAACGGTTGGTCAGCTTACATGTCTACTTGCATATGCTACACAGTTTGCAAAACCTATAAATGAAATATCTGGAGTGATGACTGAGTTTTCTGCTGCTCTTGCAAGTGTTTCAAAGGTTTTTGATCTTCTTGAATCTGAACCTGAATCTGATGACACTCAGCTTGAAGAACTTGTAGAGATAGATGGAGAGATCAAGTTAAAGGATGTAAGCTTTTCTTACGATAAATCAAAGAAGCTTATAGAACATTTATCCTTAAATGTTAAACCTGGTCAGAAAGTCGCTATAGTAGGTCCTACAGGAAGCGGAAAGAGTACACTTATTAATCTTTTAATGAGATTCTACGATGTAGATAAAGGAAGTATTCTCATAGATAATCAGGATATATATGAAGTTACTAGACGAAGTCTTAGACATGAGTTTGGTATGGTTCTTCAGGAGACCTGGCTTAAATCTGGAACTGTTAGAGAGAATATTGCTTATGGATATCCCGATGCAACAGATGAAGAGATAGAAGTAGCAGCAAAGCTTACTCACGCAGATAGATTTATAAACAAGCTTCCGAAGGGATACGATACCGTCTTATCTGAGGCTGGTGGAAGTTTATCTGCTGGTCAGAAGCAGCTTCTCTGTATAACCCGAGTTATGCTGAGACTTCCTCCTATGCTTATTCTTGACGAAGCAACTTCTTCGATAGATACACGTACTGAACAGAGAGTGCAGAGATCCTTTGATAAAATGATGAGAGGCCGAACAAGCTTCATAGTTGCACATCGCTTGTCAACTATCCGTGAAGCAGACGTAATCCTTGTTATGAATGATGGCGATGTTATTGAACAAGGCAGTCATGCCGAACTGATCCGACGACGAGGATTCTATTACAACCTCTATAATAGCCAGTTTGCAAACACAGTGTAGATTGTAGTATAATTTAATTTCATAAATTATTAAGGAGACAAAATTATGATATTAAAAGATTTTGGAATGACAAAAGAACAGTTAGTAGAAACTGCTGAAAAATATATGAATGAAACATTTAAGAGATATGACTTTGTTTGTGATTCTTCAAAAGATGAATACCTTTATGGGGAGGATGGAACAGAGTATCTTGATTTCCTGGGTGGAATCGCTGTTAATTCTGTAGGAGGATGTAATCAGGCTGTCATAGATGCGATTAAAGAACAGTCCGAGCAGATGATTCATGCATCTAACTACTTCTATACAGTTCCACAGACTATGCTTGCTAAGCTTATTTGTGAGACTATAGGAATGGATAAGATTCAGTTTCAGAATAGTGGAGCTGAAGCTAACGAAGCTATGATCAAGATGGCTCGTAAGTACGGAAATGATACATCAGGCGGTAAGCGTTATAAGATTGTAACTGCATATAATTCATTTCATGGTAGAACACTTGCAACGCTTTCTGCTACAGGACAGCCTGGATCTGCAATTCACAAAGGCTTTGAACCACTAGTAGATGGATTCAAGTATGCAGAGTATAACAATCTTAAATCATTTGAAGAGGCATGTACTGATGATGTAATCGCAGTAATGATTGAGCCTGTTGAGGCTGAGGGTGGAGTATATCCTGCTACTCAGGAGTTTATTACAGGTCTTAGAGAACTTTGCGATAAGAAGGGTATGCTTCTTCTGTTTGATGAGGTTCAGACTGGATGGGCTCGTACTGGAGCTGTTATGGCTTATATGAATTATAATGTTAAGCCTGATGCTGTAACTATGGCTAAGGCTATGGGTGGCGGAATGCCAATAGCTGCTATGTGTGCAACAAATGAGGCTATGCAGCATCTTAGTGCAGGATCACATGGTACTACATTTGGCGGAAATCCTGTATGTTGTGCAGCTTCTTATGCGGCTGTTAATGAGATAGTTGGTAAGGATTTAAGCGGAAATGCTAAGGAAGTAGGAAACTACTTTATGAGTGAACTTTCAAAGCTTCCTCATGTTAAAGAGGTTCGTGGTATGGGGCTTCTTGTTGGAGTTGAGTTTGACTCTGATATAGCTATGGATGTTAAGCATGATGCTTTTGATAACAAACTTCTTATGTCTGTAATTAAGCCAAATACTATCCGTATGGTACCTCCACTTATAGTTACAAAGGAAGACTGCGATAAGGCAGTCAGCATTATTAAAAAGTGTTTAGTTGACTAAAGGAGAGTAAGACATGGAACGCAAGAATGCATGGAAGAGTTATTCAAAAACTGATTTAAAGAAACTTGAGGAGCTTTGCGAGGGCTATAAGGATTATCTGTTTAATGGTAAGACTGAAAGAGAAGGCGTTAAGTTCATTATCGAGAAGGTTAAAGCTGCTGGATATATATCCCTCGAGGATGCCATATCCAAAAAGAAGAAGCTTAAAGCTGGTGACAAAATCTATGCTGTATGTATGGGCAAGACAGTTGCTTTATTCAATATAGGTAAGAAGAATCTTGAAGAAGGAATGAACATACTTGGTGCGCATCTTGATTCACCTAGACTTGATGTGAAGCAGAATCCATTATATGAATCAAAGGATCTTGCTTATCTTGATACACATTATTATGGCGGTATCAAGAAGTACCAGTGGGTTACACTTCCTCTTGCTATACATGGAGTAGTTGCTAAAACTGATGGAACTACAGTTGATATAGTTATAGGAGAAGATGAGAACGATCCTGTATTCTGTGTAACAGATATTCTTATACATCTCGCTCAGGATCAAATGGTTAAGAAAGCGAGCGTTGCAGTAGAGGGAGAAAACCTTGATCTACTTATCGGTTCAAAGCCACTTGAGATAAAGAGCTCAAAGGATGGTAAGGACGACAAGAAGAATAAGAAGGATCTTGTGAAGCAACAGGTTCTTGAGATACTTAAGAAGAAATATGGTATAGCTGAAGAAGATTTTATCTCTGCAGAACTTGAAATAGTTCCTGCTGGTAAGCCAAGAGATATGGGACTTGATAAGTCTATGATCATAGCTTATGGCCAGGATGATAAGGTATGTGCATATACTTCTCTGGTTGCTCAGTTAGCTGTTAAGTCGCCTGAAAAGACATCATGTACATTACTTGTAGATAAAGAAGAGATAGGATCTGTAGGTGCTACAGGTATGCAGTCTAAGTTCTTTGAAAACTCAGTTGCTGAGATTCTTGAACTTGCTGGTTATACAGGAAATCTGTCACTTCGTAGATGTCTTCAGAATTCATCTATGCTTTCTTCAGATGTTAGTGCAGGCTATGACCCTCTATATGCAAGCTGTTTTGAAGCAAAGAATGCTGCATATCTTGGAAGAGGTATGGTATTTAATAAGTTTACAGGTTCCAGAGGTAAGTCTGGATCAAATGATGCTAATGCCGAGTATATCGGAAGATTACGCGGTATACTTGAGAAGAATAAAGTATATTATCAGACAGCAGAACTTGGTAAAGTTGATGTTGGTGGCGGTGGAACTATCGCATATATACTGTCTCTCTATGGTATGGAAGTAGTTGATTGTGGTGTTGCTGTACTTAATATGCATGCACCTTGGGAAGTTACATCTAAGGCTGATATTTTTGAGACAGAGAAAGGTTATGAGGCTTTCTTAAAAGAAGCATGAAACTAAGGAACAAAGCCATTTTAATATTTGGGCTAATTATGGTATGTCTTTCGACATACCTTTTTGGCGTTTTTAATGCTAGCGCAGATGATATATCTACTGGCTATAAGCAGACTCTATATAACCAGGACAATGGTCTTGGTAGTTCAGAGGTAAACTGCGTATACCAGTCTAAGTCCGGATATATCTGGGTTGGTACAGATGGCGGTTTGTATAGATATAACGGAAATGAATTCAGGCTCTTTAATCTCTGGAATACAGATAAGGCTGATGTGTATTATATTAATTCTTTGTTCCAGGATTCTAGTGGAAATCTTTGGGTTTCAACCAATAACTATGGACTCTTTAGAATATCTGGAAGTGATGTATATCATTTCTCTAATGAATATTATAAAGGACTTAAATGTGTCAATTCCGTATGCGAATCTAAGGAAGGCGATATATATGTTGCCACAGCATACGGAGTATATAAAGTTAGTCCGAACGGTGAAAGTCTTATCCGAAATGAGACTCTTGCAAAGCATAATGTAAAAGGCATAACTTCTGTTGATAATACTATCTATGGCATATATAACGGTAATACCATCTTTTCTCTGGATAGTAATGGAACTGTAAATGAGATAGCTTCTTCTGATTATACAAATGAAGAAATCTCAACCATCACAAGCGATGATGATGGTGTTGTATATATTGGTACAACCGGAAATGATGTGCTAGTTTTTTCTGCTATGGATAGCGTTAACGTTTGGTACTCTAATCGAAATGGTATTAACTCCATTTATAAATCTGGAAATCGTGTCTATGTCTGTGCGGATACAGGTATAGGCTACTTTCATAATGGCGATTCATTTACAGAAATCAATTATATAGAAACTGATAATTATATCTCGGATATGATAATTGATTATGAAGGAAATATCTGGATTGCTTCTAGCAAGACAGGTTTACTTTTCCTTTCGAAGTCTAAGTTTACAAGCCTCAATAAAAAATGTAATATCTCCGAAGCTATCACAAACTGTGTATCTGTTTATGATGGTTTTACTTATATTGGTACTGATGAAGGACTATATATTCTAGATTATGAAAATAATGTTGTTAATAACGAATTAACCGAGTATTTACAGGGCGTTTCTATTAGAGATATCATTCGAGATAGAACGGGTAATATGTGGTTCGCAACCTATAAAAGATATGGTGTTGTAAAGTATGCTCAAAATGGACATATTAGCGCTGTTAATAAAGCTTCGGGTCTTCTTAGTAATATGATCAATGACCTGTATGAGCTTAATAATGGGAATATTGCCATAGGAACTGAAGATGGTATAAGTATCATAAACAAGAGTGGCAGCGTTGTAAGAGACTATAATTATGACAATGGTCTGGAATATCCTAATATTATCTCACTTTATCAGAACGAACAGGGTGAGATTCTTGCAGGCTCTGATGGTGGTGGTCTATATATCATAGATGATGGAAATATAGAGAACTTTTCCGATGTAGATGGACTTAATTCAAATGTTGTATCTTGTATACAGAAAGGTAACGGAGGACTTTGGATTGGTACAAATAATGGTCTGTCTTATTATGATGGAACTTTTAGAGCTATCAGTAATATAGATTTTTCGAACAATATATACAGCATAATGAAGCAGGGGGATAGGTACTATATAGTTGGCTCCAAGGGACTTATCTCAGCTACAGAGGATGAACTGTTATCTACAGCTCCGTTATCTGAAAGATATTATTCTGCTGGTGATGGACTAGGAAGCGGCGTATCCATTAATTCAAAGAACTTTATATATAATGATATTGTCTATCTATGTACTGGCGAAGGAGTTATGACATTTGATTTATCAAATGTTGAGATAAATGAAGTTGCTCCTAAGGTAACTATATCTGAAGTTGATATAGATGGACAGAAGTATTACTACGATGAATTAGAGGGGGGCCTTGATATTCCTTCTGATACCCAGAGGATAGAGATATCATTTGCGGTCCTCAGTTATACAAATAGAGAAAATATTCAGGTTAAATATCAGCTTGTTGGATTTGATAATGAACCTGAGATTCTGACTAGTCAGGATAACTTCCAGGCTGTTTATACAAACCTGGATGGTGGTCTATATAACTTCGAACTAAGCGCCGCAAATGGCGACGGAATAAGTACTGAATTACCTATCTCTTTTGCAATTAATAAGCAAAAGGGCTTCTTTGAGCGCCAGGAAGTACGTATAGGACTTCTTGTTCTTATTATGCTTAATCTCCTCGCTGTAATATTTATCATTTTCAAGTTATGGAAGAACTTTATTGGTAAGAACAGAGAACTGAATGCTCTGGTTAAAAAGCACGAAGATGTGATTAAGGATAATACGGCTAAGACTGACTACCTTGCAAATATGAGTAATGAGATAAAGCTGCCTATAAATGCTATGATCAGTTCTGCCAATAATATGCTCAAGGAATCAGAAGCTGATGAGGAAACTCAGCAGAAGCTTCTTGAGATTATAGATAAGGGCCACGATGTTATAGGTAAGGTTGATGAAACTATATTCCTTGCCAGACTTGAATCTGGATCAGAGACGGCTATAAATGAACCATATTCCGTTACAACTCTGATATGTGATATATCAGACGGTATGATCAATAAATTGTCAGATAAGCCTATTAAGTTCCTTGTTGATTTAGGAGACAATATCCCTGATATTCTGGTAGGTGACTTTGACAAGATAAAGAGTGTTCTTGAGATTCTTCTTGATAATTCGATCAAATATACAAAAGAAGGAACCATCACTCTGTCCGTAGATTACTACGAATTAAATGCGAATGTTGAAAATGAAAGCTCTAGACTTATATTCAGTGTATCTGATACTGGAATTGGTATAAGCGAAGACCGACTTGAACATATCTTTGAGATTTATTATGTAGATGAATCTAAGCTTACTGGAACAAGCACGGGTAAGGGTGTCAGCCTTTCAATTGCAAAGAAAATCTCAGATATTTTAGGTGGTGAGCTTGAAGTAGAAAGTACTTATGGTGCTGGAGCAACATTTACATTTTCTATAGAACAGGGCAAGCTTGATACTACAGGTAATGTCATTCCACTAAATGATAATACTGTCGAGAGAGTATCTAGAGAAGAAGCGGAGAAGATGTGGGCTCCTGATCTTAGTGTTCTTCTTGTTGATGACGTCCAGCTTAGTAGGTCAGTTGCTGAAGATGTTATAAAGTCTATGGAAATCAAGTGCGATACAGCAGAATCAGGCGTAGGCGCTATCGATATGGTTATGACTAACAAATACGATATGGTATTTATGGATATTGCTATGCCAGTAATGAACGGAATTGATGCACTTAAGGAAATCAGAGAACTCTCAGATGATTATTATAAAGAGCTTCCTGTTATTGCGATGAGTGAAGATGTTATAGGTAAGAATCGTCAGGAGATAATTGATGAAGGATTCTCTGATGTTATCTTAAAACCATTTGATATAACAGTACTAGCAAGTCTTATAAATCGATTTGCTGATAAAGATAAGATTAAGTACAAGACAAATGATGTCGCTCAGTATATAAGTGAATCTAGATATGGTGAAGGGTTAAAACGTCTTGAGGATTATCTGGATGTTGTTGGTGTACTTGATAGAATTGGTGGTAATATCGAGGTTTATAATAAGATACTTAGTACCTTCTATAGCCAGAATAAGGATTCTAGAAAAGAACTTGGTGAGAAGCTTCATTCTGACTTTAGAGGCTTTAGAAATAAGATTCATAGCATAAGAACTGGATGTCAGAATATTGGTGCTATAGATGCGGCTGAGATTGCGCTTAGAATAGAGAATGCACTAAATCTTGGAAATAGAATCTATGCTGAAAATAATCTATATCAAATATATGACTGTATTACAGTTATAAATGAGCTCATTGAAGATTATCTTGATTTTGTAAATGACAAGAAGGGCGTTACTGATAAGGAACTTGCTGAGAAGATTGCTAAGGTCAGGGATACGGAAAATCTTATAGCTGATGAATATCTTGAGGAAGCTGAAGAGTTACATAAAAAGGAAGAAGCTTCTTTAACTGAAGAAAATCTAGAGTCACATAATGAATATGATGATGAATATGAGGATTATGATGATTCTGAGGAAGTTGAGGAATCTGAGGCAGAAGATCAGCCTGAAATCATCGATATATCTAAGCTTCGTCTTATGAAGGAAGCTGTATTTGCTCAGGATATAGATAAGGTTAATTCTATACTTGAGGATATTAGTAATAACGAATACGGAAATGAAGATCAGGAGTTTATAAATGCTCTTAAAGAAACTATAAGTAGTGGTGACTTTATAGAGATAGATGATCTTCTTAATACTTATATAGATCTTAAGGAAAATATATAATTTTTCTAAATTAACCGCAAATCAACCACAAATTTTTGACTTTACTAAAATATGGAAATCTAATATAATTCATTTCGGAAAAATGATAAATCATTTTTGAAAAAATAATAGGATGGTATTCGAAAGAAACTATACCTGAATATGTATCACTTAAACCATTATTTAGCATCGCCTGTTTCATGTTAAGGTAATTACTTACATTAGTGAAGGAGGTGATAGTATGAGGATTGGATTTATAGGTGCTGGTCGTGTTGGTTACACGATGGGAAAATATCTTAAAGAACATGGTGTCAGCATAAGCGGCTATTATAGCAGACATGCTGAACATGCAAAGGATGCAGCTTCATTTACCGATACTTCTTATTACTTAGATGCTTATAAACTTATTGATTCAAGTGATGCGATAATTCTGACAGTTAGTGACAGCGCTATCCGAGAAGTTTTCTCTGAGATCAATTCTTATGCTGGACTTGCTGGGAAGATAGTGTGCCACACTAGTGGCTCTGTATCATCTTCCGTTTTTGCTGATACTGAGTATCAGGTCTATGGTTATTCTATCCATCCAATATATGCTATATCTGATAGATATACGTCATATAAAGATTTTTCCAATGCTTATTTAACAATTGAAGGCGACGCGACTTATCTAGATGAACTAACCAATGTATTTTCGGATGCGGGACTTCGCATCTCTCAGATGAGTGGTAACGAGAAGAAAAAGTATCATGCTGCCTGCGTTATGGCCAGTAATCTTGTTTGCGGTATGTACTCATCTGCAATCAATACTTTGATGGAATGTGGTTTTAAGAAAGAGGCTTCTGAAACTATGTTGCAAGAACTTTTTAAAGCTAATGCAGTTGGTATAGTTGAGAAGGGGCTAGTGAATCAGCTTACAGGACCTATAGATAGAAATGACATTTCTACTGTTGCAGCTCATCTAAAGTGTCTTGAGGGAGATAATAAGAAGCTATATGTTGAAGCTTCTAAGCAGGTTCTCAGGATAGCTGAGGAGAAGAATCCTGAGTGTGACTATACTGAAATGGATAAATTACTAAAAGCGGAGGGTTAAATTATGAAGAATACAAGTGTTACTTTTAAGGAAATGAAGAAAAAGGGCGAGAAGATATCAATGCTTACAGCTTATGATTATTCAACAGCTAAGCTTGTAGATAAAGCTGGAATAAATGGTATCCTTGTTGGGGATTCCCTCGGAAATGTTATGCTTGGATATCCAGATACTGTATCTGTAACCATGGAAGATATGATTCATCACGGAGCAGCGGTTGCAAGAGGCGCGGAGAATGCACTTGTTGTTATAGATATGCCATTTATGTCTTATCAGGCTAGCGTATATGATGCAGTTGTTAATGCTGGACGACTTATGAAGGAAGGTAGAGCTGGCGCTATAAAGCTAGAAGGTGGCGAGGAGATAATTCCTCAGGTTGAAGCTATAGTTAAAGCTAGTATTCCTGTTATGGGACATATAGGGCTTACACCTCAATCTATAAATGCGATGGGTGGCTATAAGGCCCAGGGCCGTGATATTGAGTCTGCCAAGAAACTTGTTCGTGATGCAAAGCTTCTCGAAGAGGCTGGTGCATTTGCGGTAACCCTTGAATGTGTTCCTGCTGATCTAGCTGATTATATTAGTAATGAGATATCTATTCCTACAATAGGTATCGGTGCAGGTGCAGGTACTGATGGACAGATACTTGTATATGCTGATATGCTTGCGATGTTTAGTGATTACAGACCTAAGTTTGTAAAGAACTTTGCAAATATCGGTGAAATGATGATGGCTGGATTTAAGGCTTATGATGACGAAGTTAAAGCAGGTTCATACCCAGCGCCTGAACATACATATGCTATAGATGCGAAGGTGCTTGAGGAAGTTAAGAATATATAATTAATTGATATAGATTTGGAGGAAGAAGAAATGAGTATTAAAGTTGTACATACTATAGCAGAGGTTAAGGAAACAGTTGCTAAGTGGAGAAAAAAAGGCGAAACAGTAGGTCTTGTACCTACTATGGGATTTCTCCATGCAGGACATCAATCTCTTATAAAGAAGTCGGTAGAAGATAATGATAGAACTGTTGTAAGTGTCTTCGTAAATCCAACTCAGTTTGGTCCAAATGAAGACTTGGAAGCTTACCCTAGAGATCTTGAGAGAGATACAACTCTTTGCGAGACTACCGGTGCAGATCTTATCTTTAATCCAGAACCTTCAGAAATGTATGAGGATGGATTTGTAAGTTTTGTAGATATGAATGGACTAACCAATCATTTATGCGGATTATCTCGTCCGGTTCATTTCCGTGGAGTATGTACAGTTGTTACAAAGCTTTTCAATATAGTTGGACCAGATAGAGCTTACTTTGGACAGAAGGACGCTCAGCAGCTCGCTGTAGTTAAGAGAATGGTTAAGGATCTTAATATGCCTCTTGAGATTGTAGGTTGTCCTATAGTTAGAGAAGCTGATGGACTAGCTATGAGTTCAAGAAATACATATATGAATGTTGAGGAAAGAAATGCTGCTTTAATCCTTAGTAAGTCAATAAAACTTGGACAGAAACTCGTTGAAGAAGGAGAGAGAAAAGCGTCTGTAGTTCGTTCTAAGATGATAGAATTACTTGAGTCTGAACCTATGGCAGAGGTTGAATACGTAAATGTTGTAAATAATCTTACTATGGAGGATATCGAAGATATAAGCGGAGATATTCTTGTAGCTATCGCTGTTAAGATTAACAATAAGGTTAGATTGATTGATAACTTCATGATGTCAGTATAAGTCTTGTGATGTATTTTTTTTATAAGCAATAAACTTAGGAAAGGTTAGATAAATGCTAGGAACATATTTGAAGTCAAAGATTCATAGAGCGGTTGTAACTCAGGCGGCTCTTGATTACGTAGGAAGTATAACAATAGACGAAACCCTTATGGAGGCTTGTGGTCTTCTTGAATATGAGAAGGTTCAGGTTGCGGATGTAGATAATGGCAATCGTCTTGAGACATATGTTATAGCTGGTGAAAAAGGCTCAGGAGTTATATGTCTTAATGGAGCAGCTGCTAGACTTGTTAGTGCGGGTGATAAAGTTATCATAATGAGTTATGCTCAGATGACTCCGGAAGAGTTTGCAGATAATCCTCCAAAGGTGGTATTTGTTAACGAGAAAAATGAAATCGCAAGAGTTACGCGTTATGAGAAGCATGGAGAACTTTTTGATATATAGAGGTATTTAGTATGTTAAAAGGCAAAAATATATTATTAGGAGTAACAGGTGGTATTGCTGCATATAAAATGGCTGATGTTGCCAGTCTTCTTGTGAAACAAGGGGCTGATGTACATGTGGTTATGACTGAGAATGCTAGCAAGTTTATCACGGCAGAGACATTTCAGGTTCTGACTAAGAATAAAGTGTATGTTGATGTCTTTGATGAGAATACAGACGACTATGTTAATGTTCCTCACATATCTCTTGGAACAAGTGCGGATTGTGTTCTTATAGCTCCAGCTACTGCTGATGTTATCGGTAAGATTGCAAATGGAATAGCTGACGATATGGTCACAACCACAGTTCTTCCAGCTAGATGTCCTATACTTATAGCTCCTTCAATGAATGTATATATGCTTGAGAATCCAATAGTTCAGGATAATATTGAGAAACTGATGAGATTTGGTTATATCATAGTTGAACCAGATAATGGTCACCTTGCGTGTGGATATGATGGAAAGGGCAAACTTCCTCAACCTGAGGTTCTTGTAGAACATGTCATACATGCTGCCGCAAAAGAAAAAGATCTTACTGGTAAGAAAGTTCTGGTTGATGCTGGACCTACTCAGGAATCTCTTGATCCTGTAAGATATATAACAAACCATTCTTCAGGCAAAATGGGTTATGCTGTTGCGAGAGTTGCTGCTATGCGAGGAGCTGAGGTTACTCTGGTTTCAGGACCAACAAACCTGCCTGCTCCTATAGGCGTTGATGTTATAAATGTAACAACTGCTGAAGAAATGTATAATGCTATGGTAAGTAATTCAAAAGATAGCGATATCATAGTGATGTCGGCAGCGGTTGCTGATTATACTCCAGAAGTTACAGCTGATAATAAGATAAAGAAGAAAGATGGCGAAGGAATGAATATTCCGCTTAAGAGAACTAAGGATATTCTGAAGTCGCTTGGTGAGATTAAGAAAGAAAATCAGATAATAGTTGGATTTTCTATGGAAACTGAAAATCTTATTGAAAACTCTCGTAAGAAATTGGAATCCAAAAATGCTGATATGATATGCGCCAACAGCCTAAAAACAGAAGGCGCTGGTTATCAGGTCGATACCAATATAGTTACTATGATCACTAAAAATGATATGGAGGAACTTCCTCTAATGTCTAAGAACGAGGTGGCTGATAAGATACTTGATAAAGTTGTATCTTTAAAATGATTATGTTAGAATGATGTGGTGTGTGAAGAAAAAGCATATCACATCATTTTTCTATATGGAGGTACTTACTTTGGAAGGATATAAAAAGGAATTCGTTGATTTTATGCTGGACTCAAATGTCCTTAAGTTTGGTGATTTCACTCTTAAGAGTGGTAGAAAATCTCCATTTTTTATGAATGCAGGTCTTTATGTTACTGGAACACAGCTTATGAAGCTTGGTGAATATTATGCTACAGCTATTCATAATACTTACGGTGATGATTTTGATGTTGTCTTTGGACCAGCATATAAGGGTATTCCTATAAGCGTTGTTACAGCAGTTGCTTATAGCAAGCTTTATGGTAAGGAGATTAGATATTGTTCAAATCGTAAAGAGGCTAAGGATCATGGCGATGCTGGTATACTTCTCGGAAGTCCTATCAAAGATGGTGATAGAATAGTTGTTGTTGAGGATGTAACAACCTCTGGTAAATCTATGGAAGAGACAATTCCTATCGTTAAGGCACAGGGCGATGTAACAATCGTTGGTCTTATGGTATCTCTTAATAGATGCGAGAGAGGAAAGGGAGACAAGGGTGCTCTTGATGAGATAAAGGATCTCTATGGTTTTGATACGGCAGCTATAGTTAGTATGGATGAAGTTGTAGAATATCTAGTAGAAAAAGGTATGATCGATGATGAACTTAAGGCTCGTATCGATGCTTACTATGCTGAGTATGGTATTAAGTAAGATAGTTTATAAGGAGGTTGTTGATTATGGAAAAGGTTTACAAGGTATTAAAAAATGCTGGTGGAGCTAATATAACAGTTGGTGTACTTCTTATAGTTATTGGAATAACACTTGGCATTATTAATATAATATCAGGTGCATCATTACTTAAAAATCGAAGGAATATATTATTCTAACATATTAGTTTTTGGCATTATTAAGGTGATAAAATGAGTAAGGATTTAGGAATCGTAGTTGAAGGCGGTGGTATGCGTGGTATATATGCATCAGGTGTACTGGATGAACTGCTTATTCGCGGAATAGTTGCTGATGGTCTCGTAGGAGTGTCAGCAGGCATTATTCATGGGATATCATATGTATCCAATCAATGTGGACGCAATATCAGATATACTCTCAAATATAGAGGAAATAAACGCTTTATGAGTCTTTCTTCTTTTTTGAAGACTGGAAATATCTGTGAAACCGAATTCTGCTACGAAGAGATTCCTTACAAACTTAACAAGCTTGACTTTGATACATTTAAAGAAAGAGCAGAGTATATTGAGACATATTCTACTGTAACCAGCCTTGAGACTGGAAAAGCAGAGTATATAAGGCTCTATGATCTAGATAAACAAATGGATGCGGTCAGAGCCTCTGCATCACTTCCGCTTATTTCTGAAAATGTAGAATATGAAGGTAAATATTATCTAGATGGAGGTACAGCGGATAGTATACCTCTTGGCTTTATGCTTAAAAAAGGTTTTAAGAAGAATATTGTTATTCTTACAAGACCTGAAGGCTTTGTTAAGAAACCGGATAATTCTTTGCCATTACTTAAGGCTAAGTATAAGGATTATCCAGAATATATTGAAGCTTGTCGTAACAGACATAATATGTATAATGATGAGCTTCGCCTTG
The DNA here is from genome assembly GCA_902760415.1 of uncultured Lachnospiraceae bacterium. Taxonomy (GTDB): domain Bacteria; phylum Bacillota; class Clostridia; order Lachnospirales; family Lachnospiraceae; genus Eubacterium_Q. Next base: position 749 of record CACWGK010000033.1, on the reverse strand, counting down.
TAAAGCGTATGGAGAAGGCTGGTAAAGTCCTGGCCATAAGACCTAGTAGAGTTATAAAGGTAGGACGAGCTGAATCTGATACTGAACGTATTAAGAAAATGTATAAACTCGGAAGATTCGATGCTATGAAGATCATAGATTCTGGTGAATATGAGGAGTTTATAAAAGATATTTAAAAAAAATTAAAAAATTATAAAAAAATGTTTGACATAGTTTGTTACATGTGATAATATATCCACTGTTGTGACAGCAATTAGAATTGCGCGAGTGGCTCAGTGGTGGAGCACCTCCTTGCCAAGGAGGGGGTCGCGGGTTCGAGTCCCGTCTCGCGCTCACAGTAAGAAAAAGGATATCCGATTGGATATCCTTTTTTCTTACTTAGAGCCCGAAAGACGGGCTCTGCACACCGCGCATACATTCGTATACGCGGGTCCCGGAACAGTCCACCGGACTGTTCCGCATCTCGCGCTCTTTGAAAAAAGTGTTCGATTGGATATCTTTTTTCTTACTCAGAGCCCGAAAGATAGGTTCTGCACACCGCGCATACATTCGTATGCATGGGACCCATAATATAATAAACAAAAAGAATGTGCACAAAATGAACTCTTTAATTTCATACATTTTGGTTATTATCTCAATTGAATATGGAGTTTAATTGAGATATAATACGCCTTGTGTATATATTTGGGATACTATGTTTTTGAATAATTATTCGATAGATCTATGTCAAAGAAAAATAATTCTAATAA
>CACWGK010000032.1 GCA_902760415.1 uncultured Lachnospiraceae bacterium | reverse complement strand
CATCTGCTGCTTCGAATTCCAGATCGTGCAGGAACTCGCGATAGATTCTGTCCGCGTCGACCACCGACACGATGGTCTTCAGGAACACACGCGAATCCGGACATTCCTCGGCATACATCATAAATGCACCCGCTATGGAAGATGGCTCGCTGATGCCCGAAGCCTCGACAAAGATAGCCTCGATGGTCTCGTCCTTCGCAAGTCGCTCAATCTCTGCCATGAACTCATCTCTTAGGGTACAGCAGATGCATCCATTCTGTAGCTCCACCATTTCGACCTGAACAACCTGGTTGCCGGTCTTGCTGATGAGGGAAGCATCGATGTTGATGCTGCCCATGTCATTTACTATGAGAGCCACCTTCCTCTGCTCCTGCTGCAAAATGTACTGCATGAGGGTCGTCTTGCCTGACCCAAGGTAACCCGTGATCAAAACGACCGGGACTCTCTTCTTGATATTTGTACTCATATTCAATCTCCGTCTCTTCCTAATTCACTACAGCGCTTTACTTACTACAGTACCTACTTCACCGCAGCAATTGCCCTACTGCAGTGCTTCCTTCAGAACGTCGAGGTTGCTTCTCATTACTGACAGGTAAGTAGTGCCCTCTTCGATGTCCTTCGAAGTTGTTGACTGAAGTGAGTTCATAGTGAGAATCTTCTGGTCGCCTGACTTAGTATTCTCCTTAACTGTCTTAGCAATATCGTGGTCCGCGCCTTCGATAGTCAAGATAGCTGGAAGTCCGAGCTCGTCAACCTTACCTGCAAGGAAGATAACTGTGTCGAAGCTTGCCTCTGACTCAGCAGAGCAGCCTGCAAATGCTGCATAATAGTTAAGTCCGTAATCGTCAACCATGTAACGGAATGGGAATCTGTCGCCGAAGAGAATTGTATCCTTTGAACCAGCGTCCACAGCTGCCTGGTACTCTTCATCGAGAGCATCGAGCTCAGCCTTGTAATCCTCATAGTTGCTCATGTAGTAATCCTTGTTTGCTTCGTCGATTGTTCCGAGCTGAGTTGCTATTTCCTCACAAAGCACTGAAGCATTCTTCAGAGAGAGCCATACATGCTCGTCCTTCTCTTCCTCGTGCTCATGCTCTTCGCCGTCCTCATGATCCTCATCTTCATGCTCTTCGCCATCTTCATGATCTGCATCCTCATGCTCCTCACCATCCTCATGCTCCTCACCATCTTCATGATCTGCATCCTCATGCTCTTCGCCATCTTCGTGATCTGCATCCTCATGATCCTCACCATCTTCATCATCTGCATCCTCATGCTCTTCACCTTCTTCATGATCTGCATCCTCATGATCGTGCTCGTGCTCCATACCTTCGACGATTTCCTCGTTCTTTACGCTGTCACCCAGCACATCGAGAAGGTTGATTACAACCATGTCTTCATTTTCAGCAGATGCAAGAACATCCTCAACCCACTTGTCAGACTCGCCGCCGACATATACAAACATGTCGCATTCCTTGATCTTCACCATATCCTCAGCAGTTGGCTGGTAGCTGTGAAGGTCAACGCCATTATCGAGAAGCAGCGTCATATCAGCATTTTCAGCCTTCTCGCCAAGAAGTGTCTTAACCCAGTCATACTCTGGGAATATAGTAGTAACTATCTTCATAGACGCATCAGAAGCATCACCACTTGTTGATGCATTTCCGTCTGTAGAAGCTGCCTTCTTTGCATCCTCCTCTATGTCGACTACGGCAGTTGTATCATTTTTGCTCTCCGCAGGTGTGCTGCCGCAACCTGTAATGGTTCCAAGCGCCAGCGCGCCGGTAAGAAGTCCTGCTAACCATTTTTTCTTTATCATAATTTCCTCCTTATTCCAGGGTCCGCCTTTGAAACTTAAAATGAAATAAACAATAGACAAAATATATTTTGCAACACGTTTGCAATTTTCTGCAACACAGTTGCATATTATAAGGATGTGGTTTCAGTTTGTCAATAACTTTTGCAAATATGTTGCAATTTTTATTTATCGAATGAGAAATATCAAAGAATATCAAAATATAAAAATGGATAACAAAGTATAATAAAACATAACAAAGTATAATAAAATACAAAAAGACCACATCAGATAACTCTGACATGGTCCTATAAATCACATATTTACTTTTATTTAGTCTTGCTGCATCCGTCACATTTTTACTATGATTTAGTCTTGCTGCAATCTTCACATTTTCCAACAATCATTGTTTTGGAAGCATTGATGTCCAGTCCATAGAACTTATGCAACTTCTCTTCGAAATCGTCGACGAAATCATTTTCGAGATGGAATATCTTGCCGCACTCACTGCACTGCGCATGTATATGTTGGTCACAATGCTGATGCTCCTTCGAGTACTGATAGTACCACGCATCCTGGTTCGGCTCCTTGTAACGCATGAGCTCACCCTGCTCGCACAAGCGGTCAAGATTACGATAAATCGTAGTGCGGTTGATGCCCTCAACCTCGTCCTTCAGGTAATTATATATCTCTCGAGCAGTGAATCGCTTGCCCGAATGCTCCTTCAGGTACGCCACAATGCACTCTCTCGCTTTAGTCTTGTACGGATTCTTCACTTCTTTTTCTTTGTTCGTATCCTTCACGTCTTTTGCTTTCTTTGTATCCTTCAACTTTTACCTCATTTATGAAATGAATCATTCACTTTCTAATCCCCACAAATGAAATTATAGCATTTTACTCTGAATATTGACAATACAATTATCTTCATAGAAATCCCCTGGCTAGATCAAAGCCTTCCCAATCCGGAAATTTCTACAAAGGGCTAATCAATCAGTGAATTTCCAGCTTTTGATTAGCCCCTACCTTGTTCTCAGGCAGGTAATTTACTGCTATGAGGCTAATCAATCGGTTAATTTCCGGCTTTTGATTAGCCCCTACCTCTTTCTCAGACCAGTCATTTACTGCTATGGGGCTAATCAATCGGTTAATTTCCGGCTTTTGATTAGCCCCTACCTTCTTCTCAGACCAGTCATTTACCGCTTCAGGGCTAATCAATCAGTAAATTTCCGGTCTTTGATTAGCCCCCACCCGATTTTTCAAACTTGAAATATCCTCAAAGGGGCTAATCAAACTTTGAATATTCTGTGTTTGATTAGCCCCAAGCCATCTTCAATTCCTTAGACTGCTGTATTTTCATTTATCTATTAAGTATTTATCTATTGAGTATCCCTCTATCGCTCCACACATGAGCTTCAACATACCGTTCAGGACCATATCTTCCATCTGGATTCCAGTCCTGCGGAAGACCATACTTTTTAATTACTTCAACTATCTCATCATAGGTATAGAGCTTCTTTCTGTACTCTTTTCCATCATTTACACGGTCACTAAATGTAGGATGAGAATCTCCATAGGTAAAAGAAATGGTGCTCAGATCCAAGTCAGCCGTATCTATCACAATATAATCACAATCTTCGAACCAGCTACTTAGCCAAGGACATTCGCCAACAACTAAATAATGAGGAGCCTCTCGCTCAATAATTCCACCCTTTAGCTGAAATTCTCTTCTTAAAATACTTTCAAAGCGTCTCCTGTCAGCAATATAACTATCTTGTCTTTTAGCACACATAGTGTCAGGCTTCTCAGCTTTAATAGCCAAAAGCACTCTATTCGCTTCTTCATCGATAAGGTCAGACAGATTTTTAAAAGGTCCTGTTTTCTTATCAAAATAGTGGTATAAAAGCATTTTCACTCCAACTTTTTCATATTCATCAACGATAAACATCATAAAAAAATGTATATCGGACATACGGCACTAAAAATCACCATATGCCCGATGTATATTATCTCGACTTTGTTTTGATACTATTCCTACAGTCCTTTTTCCTTCTTATACTCAGTTACATTTGTCTCCAGAACTGTCTTTCTTATAGGAAGAATTCTACCAGGCGAAACTGATAGTTCATCATAACCCATTGCCAGGAAATCTTTAGTAAGACTAAGGTCAGCTCCTAACTCACCACAGATTCCTGCCCATGCTCCATGTCTATGAGCAGCATCTGCTATCATCTTCAGCATTTTCAGAATTGCCGGATGATGTGAATCATAGAAATCATCCAGTGACTGGTTCTGTCTGTCTATTGCTAATGTATACTGTGTAAGGTCATTAGTTCCTACACTAAAGAAGTCAACTTCTTCTGCAAGCTCATCAGCAATAATTACAGCCGCCGGAGTCTCTATCATAATACCCAGCTCAATATTCTTATCATAAGATAATCCATCAGCATCAAGAGATTCTTTGACTTCTTCAACTATCTTCTTAATCTTCTTTACTTCATCCACCGATATGATCATCGGAAACATAATTGATATCTTACCAAATGCACTGGCTCTAAGTATTGCTCTAAGCTGCGTCTTAAAAACTTCAGGTCTTGTAAGACATATTCTTATAGCACGAAGTCCCATAGCCGGGTTCTCTTCTTTCGGTAACTCGAAATAGTCTGCCTGCTTATCTGCACCAATATCCAAAGTTCGAATGATAACTTTCTTTCCAGCAAGGGTTTGCGCAACCTGCTTATATATTGCAAACTGTTCTTCCTCAGTAGGATAATCGTCAGATCCAAGATATATAAATTCCGATCTAAAGAGACCAATTCCGCCTGCATCATTCTCCAGCACAAGGCCAAGGTCCTTAGTATTTCCAATATTGGCATAGAGATTGATCTTCTGTCCGTCCAGGGTAATATTATCTTTCCCCTTTAATCTCTCAAGAAGATTCTTCTTTTCTTCTTCCTGAAGAAGCAGCTTCTTCTTTTCAGCAAGAAGCTCCTGGTTCGGTTCTACATAAACCTTTCCTTCATATCCATCAACTACCGCCAGTTTCCCATTGACTTCGTCAGACAGCGGAATAGGACAGCCAATAATTGCAGGAATGCTCATTGTTTTAGCCAATATAGAAGTATGAGAATTAGCAGATCCATGGACAGTAACAAAGGATAAAATCTTATCCTTATCCATCTGCACTGTTTCTGACGGTGCCAGATCATCCGCCACAACTATTACAGGTTCATCTGTCTCGATTCCACCAGATCCAGCCCCTAATAATGCATTAAGCACACGCTCAGTTATATCCTTTATGTCAGCTGCTCTTCCACGGAAGTATTCCTCTTCCATTTCAGCAAACATTTTGGCAAAATTATCACCAGTCTGAGCTACAGCATACTCTGCATTAACCTCTTCTGTATCTATTATATTTTCAACAGACTCAATATAATCCTCATCATCAACCATCAGCTGATGTGCCTCAAATATCTCAGCCCCCGATTCTCCCACTTCTTTTACAGCCTTTTCATAAAGTCCCTTCAACTGCTCTATTGCCACCTCTCTGGCATCAGCATAACGCTTCTTCTCAGCTTCCGGATCATCCACCTTTATCCTTTTAACTAACTGTTCTTGTTTCGTATAAACACTGATTTTGCCTATGGCAATACCCTCAAATACAGCTTTTCCATCATATATGATCATGATCTTACTACCTCCTCACTATAGACATATGTCGGAGCTGCCCCATAGAGGGAACTCCGACATCAAAAAATCAGTTGTTACCTTTCAAAGTAAATCCAAGAGGGATCATAATTCTTTAGAAATTAGCTTTCATGAATGCTTCGATTGCAGCCACAGCCGCATCCTCATCATCGCCTTCTACCTGAATTGTAACCTCATCACCCTTAACAACTCCCATACCCATTAATTTCATAAGGGATGTAGCTTTAGCACTCTTATCCCCCTTAATGATCATTATGGTACTGGAAAACTTTTTAGCCTCCTGAACCAGAAGTCCTGCTGGACGAGCATGGATACCAACTTCATCTGTAATAACATACTTAAATTCCTTCATAATACATCTTCTCCTTTTATATTTTTTTATTTTTTTTAATTTCTTTTTCTTTTTATAATTTTATTAAAATGTTTCATGATCTAATAGTTTGACATAAGTGTCAAAAGTCAAAAAGCGTTCTTGCTTGCAAGAAAAGCTTGTTGACTTTATGACACGCTGAAACATGAGGAAATAGCAATTTTCGTAGAAAATTAGCGGTTTCCGAATGTTTCTAGGATTGCGAGAATTGCTTTAGCAATGGAGCAATCCGTATGTCATATGGTGTCAAAAGGTACTTTTGACACCCACATCATAGTTTTACTTACTTTATATATCCCCATATTTTACATCTTCATAATCATCACTGTTGGTAAGAAGAACAACAACTGTATCAGGATGTCCAGCTTCTTTTATCTTCTGAAGACTGAATTCCATAATCTTCTGTCCTTTCTTAACCATGTCTCCTTCTTCAACAAGTGTATTAAATCCGTCACCCTTCATCTCAACTGTATCTACACCAACATGAATGAGGAGTTCCTGATCATTTTCGCCAGTTATTCCAATAGCATGTTTACTGTCAGCAACAGAAGAAATCTCTCCATCCATAGGAGCATATACAACACCTTCTTCAGGTTCTACACCAACACCTTCTCCTAAAGCACCAGACGCAAATGTTGGATCTGGAATTTCAGTATATGGTATAACTTTACCTGGTGTTGGAAGTGCAATCTCTCCAGCTGAGCTTGTTATTACAAGCTTCTTTGTAACATCATCACCACTTGATTTAATGGTTGAAGCAGCTGACTGAACTGCTTTCTGATCATTCTTCTGAACATCCTTTGCAGGCATAGCATCCTTGCTTCCTGTATCCACAGCTGCACCTTCCGGAAGATCTTCTTTCCAGGCAACCATTGTAAGACCAAATGCGATTCCTCCTGAAATAAGAAGAAGTATCGTATACAGTCCATAATTGTTAATTGTAAGATATCCTGGAATACCTGTTACTCCGTATGCAGTTGCTCCAATCTTAGTAATAGCTCCGAAGATAGCTCCGCAGGCTCCACCGATCATACCGCATACAAATGGTTTCATAAATCTGAAGTTAACACCGAAGATAGCAGGTTCTGTAATACCAAGTGCTGCAGACATGGAGGATGGAATAGCAACTGTCTTCAGCTTGCCCTGCTTACATTTAATACCTACTGCAAGGCAGGCACCAAACTGAGCAAAGTTAGCTGCAGAAGCTATAGGCATCCATGTATTAAGTCCTGTGGATGAAAGCATTCCTGCTTCAATAACATTATACATATGATGAAGTCCCATAACTACTGTAGCTGGATAGATAGCTCCCATGATCATAGCTCCAGGTGGGAACTGAACCAGCCACTGAGCACCCTTAAGAACATAATTTTCAAGTGTAGCAAAGATAGGACCAATAACTACAAATGTTAAAAGTGCTGTTGTGAATACTGTTGTTATAGGTACTACAAAGAGGTCAATCATCTCTGGCACATGCTTATGAAGCCATTTCTCAATCTTACACATAAACCATACTGCAATCATAACCGGGATAACATGTCCCTGATAACCATGCCGTGATATGGATCCTACAACATAATCACCAATCTTCAGATTACCAAAGAGATTCCAGGTTGGAATAACTCCAGTTTCAATTCCAAAGAATGAATTAATCGCATCCTCACTACCCACATTCCATCCATTTAAAAGGCCTGTATGAACCATCATGAGACCAATAACTGCTGCGAGGAATACATTTCCACCAAACACCCTTGCGGCACTGACTGCAACAATTACTGGAAGAAAAGCAAATGCGGTATTTGCAACCATATCCAAAAATGCATACCAGTCAGTGGAAGCAAATGAAGGTATCGCCTTACCAAGAGCTTCAACAACACCCATCATAAGACCGGATGCTACGATAGCTGGAAGAATAGGAACGAATACATCACCTACTGATTTTAGAGCCCTCTTCCAGGCCGGTTGCTGTGCTGCCGCAGCAGCCTTTACATCATCCTTTGTTGCCGCAGACATTCCTGTAACAGCAAGGAATTCATCATACACTTTATTAACTGTTCCTGTTCCAATGATGAGCTGGAGCTGTCCGTTATTTTCGAACATTCCCTTAACTCCATCAACATTTTCTAGTTCTGACTTATTAATCTTATTATTATCTTTTATAACAAGTCTTAGTCTAGTCGCACAATGTGCCGCCTGAGCTACATTTTCACGCCCGCCAATATTAGCAACAATCTCTTCAGCACATTTTCTATAATCAATCGCCATGATACCCCTCCTCATCTTATATAATTTATTTACAATACAATTTAGTTCTCACCTAAAAGTCCAAGCTGTTCAAATGCCTTTGCAAGTCCATCCTCAGTAACAGCAGGACATACTATATCTGAAACATCTTTTAGAGCCTGTGCACCATTTTCCATACATACACTAGTCCCCACTGTTTCAATCATTTCCAGATCATTCATACTGTCACCGAATCCATAGGTATCCTCAATAGGAACCTTCAAATACTCAGCAACAGCTTTTACTCCTCTTCCCTTGTCATAATCAACACTGAGGAGCTCTCCATTAATCAAGCTTCCTCCCTGCATTTCCTGAACAATAAATCTGTAATTATCTCCTAGCTTTTCCTTTGTTTCCTCAAGCTGTGCTACATCACTACACATCACTACAACCTTATAAACAGGTGCCCCGTCATATACCTTCATAGACTGAATTCCAAGGCTTTCTTCTATTGCCTTCCTCCAGCGTTGAAGTTCACTATTTCCACCTGCCTGCTGCTGCATAAATTCACCGATTCCCTCATCGCACCAGGAACCACTCTTAGCCTCAATGGTACAGTAAACTCCATTCTTATGAAGTGTATCCAGCGCTATATTTCTATCCTCATCTGACATAGGGGCATCTATAATAACATCATCCCCTACCGTCACATAGGCTCCTCCACTTCCTACTACTCCGTCAAATCCATATACCAATAAAGGCTTTAACATATCCAGATTTCTTCCGGTACAAAGAAACACTTTATTCCCTATTGACTGAGTTTTTCTTATAGCTTCTATAGCACTGTCAGGAGGAACATTTTCGCCAGGAACTGTTAAGGTTCCATCTATATCAACAAAAATTAATTTCATCTATTATATCGACCCCCTTTCAACAATCTGATATCCAAGCTTTACATTTCTAACCGGGAAATCATTATCCTCAGACTTAATAGTTTGCATCAAAATTCTTACTGCAACTCTGCCGCATTCTTCAAAATAAAGTTTCACTGTGGTAAGCTGCGGCTGAGAAACTATATCTGCCCAGCTATTACCAACTCCTGTAACACTTACATCCTTCGGAACTTTCTTTCCGCTTTCTCTAAGTGCTAGTATAGCTCCATGTGCGATTCTATCTGTTGCACAGATTAGTCCGTCAAAATCAGGATATTCTTTCAGAAGTCTTAGCGTTTCATTATATCCACCTTTCATCGTAAAATCAGATTTTCCTATTATCAGATTACCCGTATCTATACCGGCTTCAATGAAGGCCATTTCAACACCTTTTCTTCTAGCACGTCCTACGGCTGCATCCTCTTCATCTACTCCCACATACGCTATCTTCTTTCTCTTTTTCAACATAATCCGCGTGATGTCCTTCATACAGTGAACATCATCATGATATACGGAAGATACTCCGTTAAAACTCTGACCAGTAACAACTATAGGAATTCTGGAATTACTAATTGTATCCTTTAAATGAGGTGTCATAACTGTCCCCATAAGAATTATTCCATCCATGCCTCCCTTCTGCATGGATTTAATAAACATTACTTCTTTCTCTTTCTCTCCATCTGTACAAGCAAGAATAAATGAATAATCATTTTCTTTTAATCCTTCAGCTATGCCTTCCATAATCTGCGACATAGAGTCTGAATGAATATATGGTACTATCACTCCTATCTGACCGCTTTTTCCAGTTCTCATAGTTTGAGCAAGTGCATTTGGAGAATAGTTGTTTTTTTCTACTACTTCTCTGATTTTTTTTCTTTTATCATCACTCAGTGACCCACCATTAAAGTATCTGCTCACTGCTGCAGTAGAAACACCAGCTTGTTCAGCTACTTCTTTTATTGTCATAACTTATCTCTCCTGTTACCTATTTAAATTCTGTTAAGAGCCACACAAATCCGTATGCAGGAATGCCAACGGCCTTTGCCTCCCTTGAATCCCCCGTAAGCATATCTACATAATCTTCAACCTCATTTACCCATGCAGTTTCATCTCTTTCACTAAAATTAAATAGAGCAATAAGCTTCTCACCTCTGTAGTATCTTCCGATCCCAAGAATATGATCATTCCAGGTTTCGACTATCCATGTATCAGCCGCATTCTCAAATACTCTATGGGAATTTCTAAGCTTTGTAAGCTCCCTTATTCCATCAAATATCATCTCTTCTCGTGTTCCCTTATCCTTGCGTCTGGCTACACTATTCCAATCCAGATTGCCTCTATGAAGATATCTGCTGTCATCCGCCTTATGAGGATCATCATGATATGTATAATCGTTAAGCTGTCCTATCTCATCTCCACTATACAGAACCGGTATTCCACTCTGTGTAAGAAGAAATGCATGAAGCATCAGATCAAGTCTTACATATTTCTCCAGCTTATCCTTTCTCATTTCATATTCAGCCGCTTCTATACCTGATAAAGAAGCTGTAGTTCCACAAAGTCTGGCATCACCAAGTCTTGGATCATCATTATAGAGTTCTCCTCTAGCATCACTTCCTGGCCATGCCCCCTTCAGGTAATCGTTCAGATATTTTTTATGAGGAATCTCTTCCATACCAAACTGTCTAAGATACTCGTAGTCCAGTCCCCATCCAATATCATCGTGACATCTTAGATAGTTTAAGAATACATACTGTTTAGGCAGCGCAAATACCGTTCCGAGCTGATGCTTCAAAAGCCTTACATCCTTCGTTGCCACCGTATGCCATGTACTTGCCATAGTCGTCACATTATAAAGCATATGGCATTCCGGCTTATCAACTGTTCCGAAATATGGAACCACCTTTGAAGGTTCCATCACGACTTCTCCAAGAAGAAGTGTTCCAGGACAAACAACCTCAGCAGCAATTCTCATTATTCTTACAAGATTATGCACTTCCGGTAGATTACGACAGTTGGTTCCAAGAGTTTTCCATATGTATGGAACCGCATCCAGTCTGATAATATCTATTCCCTGATTACAGAGATACAGCATATTTGCCGTCATATCATTAAATACAGTCGGATTACGATAATTCAGATCCCACTGATAAGGATAGAAGGAAGTCATTACAACCTTCTTAGCTTCATCGCACCAAGTGAAATTCCCCGGTGCTGTCTGTGGAAAAACCTGGGGTACTGTCTGTTCAAACTGATTTGGTATATCCCAGTTATCAAAGAAGAAATATCTGTCCTGATATTCTTTCTCACCAGCCCGAGCACGCTTTGCCCATTCATGATCCTCACTTGTATGATTCATTACAAAATCAAGGCATACGCTTATTCCCCTGCTATGACAATCCTGAGAGAGCTCTGCTAAATCTTTCATGGTTCCAAGCTCTGGCTGTACCTTTCTGAAATCAGAAACCGCATATCCTCCATCACTTCTTCCTTCCGGACTCTCAAGCAGTGGCATGAGGTGAATATAATTGACTCCACATTCTTCTACGTAATCAAGATGCTTTCTTACACCCTTCAGATTTCCAGCGAAGCAGTTAGTATACATCAACATACCCAACATTTCATTTCCGGCAAACCAGTCCTTAACCACATCTCTGGCCTCGTCCCACATTTTCAGTGTCTTACTTCTCTTTTTATAATATTCAAAAAGCATGTCTGTAAAATAATCAAAAGCCTGCTGATCATTATTATATAGTTCTGAATACAGCCACTTCAGTTCATCATAATAAGGTTCAAGCCTTTTAGAGAAAGTTTTATCCCATTTCTTTTTCTTTTCCATATCATTTCCTCTATCATACTTATGCAGTTAATAAAACTATTTGATGATATGACACATATCTTTGTCCAAATATTTGATTTATTTAAAAGATCGAAAATTATGAAATGTTTTTGTAATCGTTTTCATAGTTATTTCTAATTATAAAAAAAGTGCCTGCTAAAAGCAAGCACTTTCTCCTGTATATTATGCAAATTTAAACTATATCTATGATTTATTCTTTTTTATCAGTTCCTCAACCTCAGCCTTCTCAGGCATAACTCTGAGTGCTCCTTTTCTGGTAGTTATTATGGAGGCTCCAGCATTGGCAAAGGAAAGCATATCTTTCATCTCACCTTCCTCATAGGATTTTAATCCATGTTCTAAAACATAATGCAGCACTCCGGCACAAAATGTATCTCCCGCTCCGGTGGTTTCTATAGTATTATCCTGAAGAAACGGAGCTACCGTTACCTTTCTTCCCTTCTGGTAGCAGGTACTTCCAGCCTTTCCCATAGAAACAAGTATCATCTTAATACCCGGATAGGCCTCCCACAATTTCTCTACTCCACTGTCATAATCAGTCTCTCCGGTAAACCACTGTATTTCATTATCGGATATTTTAAGAATATCACACATACTCATTCCGAAACTGATTTCCCTTCTAGCATCCTCAAGCCTCTCCCATAGAGGTTCTCTCAGATTCGGATCAAAGGAGATAAGTACATCATTCTCTTTTGCTATATTAAGCGCTTTTACAGTAGCTGACTTTACTGGTTCCGAAGTCATGGATAGAGATCCAAAATGAAATATCCTCGCTCCTTTTATAAGCTCTTCATCTATCTCATCCTCTGTCAGCATCATATCTGCTCCAGGATTCCTATAGAATGAAAAATCTCTGTCACCATCAGGAAAAGTATGTACGAATGCAAGAGTTGTATGTATCTTGTCATCCCTGACCAGTCCCTCTGTAGCTATTCCTACTTCCTCCAAAGCACTGCTCAGCTGATTTCCAAACATATCATTTCCCACCTTACCTATAAATGCTGTGCTATGTCCTAACTTAGTCAGCATGGCAAGAACATTGCAAGGAGCTCCACCTGGATTAGCTTCCATAACAGGATTCCCCTGAGAGCTTATCGCGTTTTCTGTGAAATCCATCAGCAGTTCCCCAAGAGCTACAACATCTTTATTGATTTCAGATTTTTTTATTACAGTTTCCTTTATTTCACCCATCATTACATCCCTCCTACAAAATATATAGTACCCCTTCTAACTATTTCATTTATTTAATCTTCCGAATAAAGCTTTACGCTAGCCTGTAATATGATTATATAGTATCGATATAATCATTTTCAATCTTCTTATTCTTGCCTATTGCAAAATCATTTTAGTTAATGCATAGTACACATCTACTGACATGTCCTTATTATAAACTTCATAAATACGATTGTCCAAATCTATCCCAGATTTCAAAGCGTACTCTTGAAGCATTTGATGAGCCTGCCATACTTTCAAAAACCTTATAATATATTCTTGCGAAAAACGTTGACTTTATCCCGGTCCCGTGATATTATCATTATGATAATATGGCAATCAAAACAATAATATTATGGAGTAAAACAATGATGAAATCTATTCATAAAAGAATATTGATATACGCTTGTTGTATGCTTCTCTTCACAGGATGCGGTTCGACAACCGATGATGCTAACATAAATAACACATCCACCGAAGCACAGGTAACCGAGATAGAAACAACAGAGGCACAAGTTACGAAAGAAGAACCGACCGATGTTAACAGTGGATCGATCGACCGCTTTTCCGAAATAACATCTATAAAAATAGTTGATATTTCGGATGATCTGTATGAAGATAAATTAGAGTATACATTAACTTCCGAACAGGTAAGTTCTTTTATCGAATTACAGAGCGATCTTTCTCTTTATGATAAAAGATCGGGAAGCCATGAATGGTACAAACTCGAACTGTACGGAAAAAACGATCTGCTGATCGATACATTTGCTGTTGGAACGAATTATTTCATTACCGATAGTGCCGGACGATCATACAAATCCGATAAGTTAAAGGATTGGCTCAAATCGGTTACAGAATCCTATGATATGTCAATTTCGAAAGTCAGCGGAAGGCAGCCTTCAAATAACTATTTTAAATTTTTGTCAGAAGGTACTTCCGGTCGTTTTAACGAAAAAGCAGAGACCAATTTTGATAAAGTACTTGAACTTGAGCTGACTGAAACTGATATAAAAGAGCTGTCAAGTGCACTTGAAAATACAGAATTCTCAAAGGAAGCAACTACCGATATTCCTTTCAAATATACTATTGAAGTCTACAATAAATATGGTGCTTTTTTATATGCAATCTATGTTGACGAGAATATGCACATATATACCCAATATGGTTATGAGATAACGGGTGGTACAATTACGGACTGGGTTGAAGAACGTATAAAGTGATATAATAATATGACTGATCCGCGTAGTATTAACAAATAATATATTTATAAGTTTTTCAAAAGCTTTTTCTTTTTATATATGCTTTTACCGAAAAATGATATCCACAGTACCAGGCAACCAGTTACAGTCGGGATAAAGAAAAACAAAAACATATAGAGTTTTCCCCATGGTACAGTATTGCCCTCATTAATGAGGATGTGATTTAGTGCAGTCCTTAAATACCACGTAGGCATGAGAGCAGGCTTTTTAATGGTGACTGTGTAAGACATATGATCATCAGGAACAAATATTTCATAATAGATCATCCCCTTTGTTCCGTATGTAATATCACTATACGCCTTATTTGTATATCCATAAAGAGCACCTATCTCATTTTGAACCATAAACTCTCTAGCTTTGGGTGAAGGTGATTGTTCCTCAAAAAATTCTTTACCCGTAGCCTGTTCGTAAACTTCCTTTTTCTTCTCATAATCAGCCTTTAGATTAGGCTTAGATATCGTCCCCTCCTCGTACAACTTCATTAACTTACCATTTAATGTTTGGTTGCTGTAATGCCTGATTGTCAAGTCACGAGAAGCGTCAACGAAATTCTGGCATGACACGTCACCATAAAAAAACAAATCTCTCGAGTACTCCTCTGAAGGATAGGTTACATATGCAGCAGCGATAGAACTACAATCGAGGAATTCTGTAAGCGCACCACATATGCTATCACGATAAGTTTCCTGTTCGCCTAAACTCACTTTTGTTTCACAAAGTTCCTCTAATTCATGGAGGGGGGAAGGCCATCCGTTAACACTGTACGATTTAACATCTTTTCCATATCGGACATTAACGTCATATTGATTACCAGTGCCGCTTTCGTAATTATCGAATCTATCAGGATTGATCCCCGCACAGTATCTATAATCTTTTGCGCTTATTTCAAAAATATGCGGTGTCGAATCATCATATATCAAACTTTGACATGAGATATAGTACTTTCCATTTTCCTTATATGCTTTATAAAGATTATGATAACTGAATTCCACAATCGTCCCGGGATCCGGTTGCTCTTCAACAGATATCTCATCGGGTACAGAATAATGCTTTCCGCAAAAAAGAAATGTCATACTTAAACATATGACTATCCAAGCCAAGAGTATTAAAATAAAAACTTTCTTACCTTTCATCAAATCCCCCTAAAAAACGTACCTCAGCAGTTCCCTATTTTCAATCGAATCTGTCTCCGTATTCGTACGACGCATGGTCACTTGTTTTCTCAACTATGTATACACTATACCCATCTTTACCAGAGAGATAATTACTTCGACATGATTCAAAATCCGTCGGCAAATACTCCTCAGGTATTTTCTTCAACGAATTAAAATCTTCCTTGAACGAGGTGTAGATATATGCTATCTCATTATTTCCAAGATCCATTGCATACTCATAGGCATAATCATCACAGTCTATCGCCTTGTAAACCGGATAGCTAAACCGCTTACTTTCTTCATACTCCAAACTAGTTTCAATCTTTCTATCATCACCCTTAAGTTCAATACCATCTTTCAAGCGATCTAGTTCACTTGAATAATCTGCATCAGAGTATTTGCATTTTAATAATACCTCGCATGTAGGATCATCCCAAGTGTCTCTATAATAAAAATAAAACTCTGGCTCTGAACCATTCATAAAGGCACTTTCAGGAATCGACTCCGGAAAAGAAACAAAGCCTGTTCGCACCTTTCCTACAACCTCACTCCTGTATTTATGCATGGTTTCCTCGTATAGTTTTGCATCGTTCGTAATCTGTGCTGGACCACCGTATAAAAAGTAGTAACCAAACACAATCAATAAGATAGATATAGCCGCAGCACCAACTACGCCACCTATTATAATCCCTGTTAATATCTTTCCTCTTTTCTTTTCTTTCAAATTCATTTACCTCCGCAAGCATATCAACTTATTACATATGGATTATCTCTCAAGTTTTTAAAATCGTTTTTATATTAAGTTTATAATTGTTTAATAATACAACACTCTTTACTTTAATATAGGAAATCTGTTGCGAATAGACATTAAAATGTCGCAAAATGAAAAAGCACTTTCCAAAACTTATTCGTCTTGGAAAATGCTCAATTAACAATATAAGTTACTCCCTAACTGGCTCTTTATATAGGAATATGACCGCCACTATAAGAATAACAGCCAGCATCACCCACTGTACATAATTATCCAGTATTATGAACAGCGTTGATTCATTCCACTCTTTTATAAACACTGAAATATTAAGAAAGATATCCGTGAAGAAATGAATGAATGAAGCTGCAAGGATGTTATGGGTATATAAGTACACTGAAGCAAATGCGAATCCCCATACTCCTGTCATAATAAATCTGTAAACCGCCTGCTCTATTGAATCACATTCTATCGCATGAACCGCCCCAAACACTATCATGCTTATAATGGCATATAGAAGTCTTCTCTTGAAGGTTGACTTTTCACCCTGATAATAACCCTCGCAGACAAAAGCTCTGAATGTCAGTTCTTCCCATAATCCTGTAGCCAGCTGCATAAGAAACAGGCAGGAAACAACTATCGACACTGTTGTATTCAGCCAGCTTTTTGTACCTATTACGACATAGGTTATAACATCAAAAACGACATAAAGAAGCATGGCAGTATACGCAGGAACAGCCTTTTTGAAGCCTTCCGTGTTGATTACACTTCTTATACTTTCTTTCTTATAGAGTTTTACAAATATAATAAGCTCTACTACAAAGAATACTATTCTCTGGAGACTCTTAGCCACATAGCCGGGAGCACCATCGAAATTATTCTGTATTGCCCCGGATACTATATCAAACAGAATCAAAAACAGTATTGCAAGCAGAATGCCTATTATTCTCTTAAGCTTTTTCATAACCTTACCAGTCCTTCTTCCCTTTAATGTACATGAAGAAAACTCCAACTGCAAAAAACAAGAATGCAACCGCAGCAACTCTATATCTATGGCGATTGACTTTCCCGGGATTATCCGAATTAACGCTGATCACGATCTCGTCATTCTCGTTGTACGGACTAGACGACCAACCTGTCTCATACGCGTAAGTCACATCTCGCACGACATATTCGCAGTCCGCCTTGTACTTGTATTCATCGTCGTCAGAATCGTACTTTCTCGCAACGCTCTTAACCACGGCCGTTACTTTCATGTCATACTTCTTGTTGTCCACACGCTGAATGCACTCAAAGATGCCTGCCACCACTAAGCACAATATAGCAAAAATGAGTAACGGATTTTTTAACTTTCTAATCATCTAATCTACACAAACCTCACTACACTCGCCACCACTTGCTTTTTTCTGATTTCAGCTAATTCTAGAGCAAAACTTCTTGAAAAATTAGCTACCGGTCGTCGCCACCACTTGCTTTTTTCTGATTTCAGCTAATTCTAGAGCAAAACTCCTTGAATAATTAGCTAGTGGTGGTCGCCACCACTTGTTTTTCTTTAATTTCAGCTAATTCTAGAGCAAAACTCCTTGAAAAATTAGCTACTGGTGGTTGCCACATCAGTTGCTTCCAGCTAACATTTCTACCTATTTTGCCTGTTATATATGCCTTTTGACCTCGATTTTGCTTGTTTCAGATTGCCCTCGGCAGACATTTCTGCTTATTTCGACTGTTTTGTATGCCTTTTAACCTATAATAAGCTTGTTTTAGCATTCTTTCGGCAGACATTTATGCTGATTTCGGCTATTTGGTATGCCTTGCCTCTTCGAGCAAGCTTTATACTGCTTGATTTTCCTGATTCCAGCTAATTCTAAAGCAAAACTCGCGAGAAAAGAACAAGTGGTGGTCACCACCACTTGCTTCTAGCTAACCTCCCCCAGGAAAAGGACCCCTGCCCTAAAGTTACTAGAATTAGCCCCTACCTAGTTTCTTGGCGAACTTGGCAAGTTCGTCCGGGATGTGGATTGTCTGCGGGCAGACTTGCTCGCAGCTGCGGCAACCGATGCAGCATTCAGGCTGCTTGTCAGACGCAACGGATGCAAGACCCATTGGCGCTATGAAGTCGCCAGCGCCGGCAACCATCGCCTCATTGTACAATTTGAGGAGGAACGGAATGTCCAGGCCCATTGGGCAGTGCGATACACAGTAGTGGCACGCTGTACATGGGACCGTAGTCTTGCGGATCATTTCGTCAGCGATAGAGAGGATAGTCCTCATTTCTTCTTCGTTCAGAGGCTTGTCGGTCTCGAAGGTCTTCAGGTTGTCCTTCACCTGATCGAGATTCGACATGCCCGACAGAATCATCGTCACTCCGTCCAGGGACTGAAGAAAGCGGAATGCCCACGCAGGCACACCCTCGTCAGGACGGAGCACCGCAAGCTTCGCAGTATCCTCATCAGACAGAGTGGCAAGCTGGCCGCCACGAACAGGCTCCATAACCCAGATAGGGATGTTTAAGCCATTTAGGAGCTCAACCTTACCCTTCGCATCCTGGAATGAATAATCGAAGTAGTTCAGCTCAATCTGGCAGAACTCCATGTCCTTTCCGTAAGCATCCAGAAACTTCTTCATGCAGTCGAGATCACCATGGCTCGAGAATCCGAGATGCTTGATACGCCCCGCCTTCTTCTGCTCCATCAGGTAGTCGTAAATGCCATACTGCGGATCAAGATACGCGTCAACGTTCATTTCACAGACATTGTGGAACAGGTAGAAATCGAAGTAATCCACCTGACATTTACGAAGCTGATCCTCGAAGATTTCCTTCACCTTCGGCATGTTCGACAGGTCATAGCCTGGGAACTTAGAAGCAAGGTAAAATGAATCGCGAGCGTAATCCTTCAGAAGCTGCCCTACGACTATCTCAGACTGTCCGCCGTGATAGCCGTAAGCCGTGTCGTAGTAATTTACGCCTGCATCCATGCAGAGCTTGATCATCTCGCGAGAAGCTTCCACATCAATCTCGCTGTCCTTCCCACCAATAACTGGTAGACGCATATTTCCCATACCAAGTGCCGATAACTTAAGATTCTGAAAACTCTTGTAAACCATAGTAATAACCTCCCTTAATCTCTATATAATCTTCTTCAATAACACATTCCTAATTATTCTTCATCAAAGCCTTCATCCTCATCGATACCTTCTTCATCGATGCCTTCTTCTTCATCAAAATCTTCATCATAACCCTTATCCACTTTTCCTTCATCAGCAGACCTCTGGATTATGACATTTGGATTCATCTCCAACAGTCGCTCAAAGAGCTCTTCCCTCTCACTAGGCAGAAAGTCAAAATAATGTGCATACTTGTTAGCCGTAAGTATATAAGTCTGTCCGTCAGTCGCAACCGCCTCGACAATATATCTTTCTATCTTTTTTGAACTATCTATCTCAGAAGCCCATTCAACCTTATTGAAGGCATGTATACTCTGCACCTCGCTGTACTTAAGAGCCACCTGCCCCTCATGATCAGAGCCGCCTTCACTACGAACGCCGACCACCATATTCTGAGTCAGATATATCCTCAGTGATTCAAGCCATACAGCCCCTTTCTCGCACGCCTCTCTATCAATATCTCGAGCAGTGATATCACCACCAAGGGATATAACCTTACGCGATGTCCTCCATTCGGTAATGCTACTCCAGAAGAAAGGCAAAGTAATCACGCCAAATATCATACCGAGAAGTGCCATACTACCTTTATATACACTCCAGAAGCTAAGCTTCTTACACTCAATGCAGGCACCACCAAGAATGTCATCCATAGATATAATACCAATCTTCTGCCCCGTAATCCTGCTCGCTTCAGAAGCTACTTTATCTCTTCTCTTCGAATCGGCTATATAAATCGTTACTCCCTCTATACGGTAAGTCCCCGACGCTTCCACTTCAGACTTAATCTTCTCATATTCCTTTTCCTTAATCTCCGCCAGTCGATATTCATTTCCATCAGACAGCAGATAGTAATTCGACTTCTTGTAAGCCTTGCAAAGATATATAGGCGCCTCGGTGATATCAAAATATACCGCCTTTTGCGCAAGATTTCCCTCAGCCTCCAAAGCCGTATCGATATGCTGCACATTTGCAAGCGCCTTCGTCGTCGTTATAAATCCATAAATTAATGCCACAACACTTATGGTCATAAATATACTTGCGAAGATAAAGACTCCAAGCATAACAGTGTAATTCGATCTGATATTCTTATTCTTGTAAAACATTTTGTAAATCCCTTCTAATTCAGCTTAATTATTCCTTTTCTTTTTTATCCCTTTCTTTAGATAAGAAACTTTGAAGAGCTATTCTTAGTAAATCATCATCCATAACTTCAGATAAAATACTTTTACAATACTTGGTTATATCATCAAGCATCTCTACAGATTCATCATCTGAGTCCTTTCCATATTTACTAAGTATAATGTCGTATGTTTCCCCCTTCAAACCTGCTTTTACCATATCAAAGATAATTCTTAGCGCCGCATCTTTTAGATTATTCTCCGAAGGAAGATAGTCATTTGAGAAACTGTTTTCCTGCAACAAGGGTTTATACCCCAGCCAACTGACATAGTTCTTTAACTTTGAACCAAGCACGCAATTTTCACACATCTGCTGATATCTAGTCTCGATTTCTTCTTCAGTATATTCAAATGTCATATAGCTTGCAGGTTCTTTAAGAAGGCGACTATATTCTTCTATTTCACGATTAATCAAATCACGATATGGTTTCCAAGAACATAGCAGCTCATCATACCTTTGATCTAACGAATCAAGTCCTTCTAGGACATATGTAGTAATACCTGATTTTATATAAACAACCAACTGAGGTCTTGAATCACTAAATGAGTTAATTCTATTCCTATCCTCTACTATAACTTCATCAACAGTACATTCCATAACTTCTTCCCATACTTTATATGGAATCATACTAAGAACTTCCGTTAATTCATCAATAAACATTGTAATCCTCCTATATATCATGAAACTACTCGATACATTCATATATGCATTATACATGAACCACTGAAAGCACGAAGGTGTCGTAGGTGGTGTTTTTATCGGATAAATAACCAACCCATACAAAGTATATCTTATTTGTTGAATTATTACATTAAACTTGTAATTCAATTAGAAATACTATGATTCGAAACTCTCATTTATATATAGGTATCTACATAACTACGTAATATATCCTGCAACTCCTCATCCATATATTCAAAGACGTCAGGGATATTCAGTGTAATAACCCGCTTCCCACTCAATTCTTCGGAGTACTTCTCACGAAGTCTCCTCAAATGTTTCTTCTCGAAACAAAATATCAGATCTGCCCATCCGATCAGCCCAGGAGTAACTTTAATCCTAGAGTTTTTCTCGGTACCAGCAGATCTAACGCTATGTCCATTAACACCATCGAATATCTTCTCAGCAGTTAAGCTGCGTCGCTTATTCTGGCTGCATATAAATAATATATTCAAAATATCCCCTTCACTTAAAATACATCAAAATGCTTTAGCCTAGTTCAGGATAGCATTCTCATACACTTCTATGTCGAGCTCAAGTAGCTTAACTATTTCTAATTCATCTATAGCATCAAAATATGCATTATGTGTTTCCCTATATCTCGGTTTTAGCATCCTCAGTATGTTTTCTACTCCATATCCCTTTTTTAGCCTACCCGAGAGGCAACATTCCATATCATCAGTAATTAATCGATTGTACTGCTTATATGCAGCTATTTTCATAATATCTACCCAAGTATAAGAATCAAACTCTGGCAAATGACGATAATCAAATGTAGCATTATAAGCAAATATCGTACTAACCGACTCTTCATCTAATAAGGCTTCGATACCCTCTATCGCTTCTTCGCGTGACACTACCTCCGTCTTCTTCTTGGGTGCATCAAAAAGCGTACTCGAAAACATTCCACCACTTTCATATTCAGGTGAAATGATATAACACTTCGATACAACTTCCGTCATAGTCTCTACGTCTGCTATAACGATACCGATAGACATCACCTCATCCGTCCAGGTAGTCTCAGTATCGAGGACTGCAAACCGCTTGATTCCGTCTAGTTTATTCATCTCATTCATATATACTCATCCACGTAACTATGTAATATATCCTGCAACTCCTCGTAATGAACTAAATATATATATTCAAACTATATGACTCAGAAATCTTCTTAGCCAAATCCTTTATATCTTCTATACAAGAAATCAACTGTT
>CACWGK010000031.1 GCA_902760415.1 uncultured Lachnospiraceae bacterium | reverse complement strand
TTTGATTATATTTGTGATTCCTCCTGCATTTCGGAGCAGATCTCCCAGCTTTCTGGAACTATCGGACATAATATCAGAACTTGTAATCTTTTCAAATGCCTCCTTTATATGAGCAGCATCAAAATCCCTAAAGTCTATTACAATTCCTGCATCAGCATCGGCGACACTCTCTGCATTATACTTTCGTTCAAATACTTTTCCCGGAACCATAATCTGTGGAACTCCGTGAAGCAGTCCGTCCACTATACTATTCTGCCCACCATGGTTGATATATATAGCCGCCTCGTCCAGAAGTTTCGAGAAATCCCATCTTGGAGCGATATGTATATTGTCGATGGTCTCCTCCGGAAGATACGAAGTAGCGAGATACACTTCGTATTTACTACCTGCAAAAGCAGCCTGTATCACACTTAAAGTCTTCGTCGCGGAAACAGTTCCATTTCCCATATATACTAGTATCTTGTCTCTAGAAGATAAACCTATCTTCTTCGAACCTATATCTTCGGCAGCTTTAAATGTACCGCAGTAACATATACTATCTTCCTCACCCTTCAGCTCTTCAATCGGCTCGAGCTCTCGAATACTTGGACAAAACCTCTTGTCCGCCCAGTCAAAAAGCTGGAGTGCCGAATAGACCCTTGGAAGTCTCATTTTGTCTAATAAATGATTTAAGCCACCCGTTAATCTGGAATCATGTGCATACTCATGCTGAGTCGGATAGCTGACAGTTGTGTAAAGAGGTATCCCTTCCTTTTTAGCGGCGACAATTGCCGATATATTAAACTCTGAATATACTATATCAGGATTATATTCCAGAATTGCATTCCTTACTGACTCAACACTTTTCTTTAGATATTTATAATCCAGATTGCCAGTGAAGCGTAGTACCTGATCAAAAGAATTAACAGTCTTCTTCGATGTAATACCAAGCTTCTGGGCTATAGGAAATGTCCTGGTTGCTATAGGCTTCGGAAGCCCCATGGGCATCGGTATATCTAGAAAGTAATTCTGTACGCCGTCTATACTCTTATAATTAACATCCTCCGCCCTGCAGGTAGCCACATCAATTCCGGCGAACCTAAATCCTTCTACAAGTTGCCTGCATCTCGAAGAAGGGCCTGCAGTTTCTGCCATCGCCGCCATCGGCACAACCAATATCTTCATACTATCCTCGCAAGTTAATCAGCCTCTGTACACGTTATCTCTTTTGCCTGCAATCACCAGAGTTATTACATATCATTTATCATATTCAATAAATCCGTAATTATGTAGCATTTTAAAATATTCAACGAGTCTCGGATAGAGAGGCTCTGCCTCATCACCAAAGCGTTCTCCGACCTTCTGCCCGATTTCATATATTGATGCTTTCCCATCAATGAGCGGAAATATAAAACTTCCAATCTGTTCCAGATGCAACTGAGATACTTTAGGTTTATTCAAAAGTAGCTGTGCCAATCTATTGAAAACACCTTTATTTTCAATAAAGATAGTTACATTTCCTTCCTCGTCCTCTTCCCACTTATGCTTGTCAGAAATGATGGGAACATAATCAAGATAATTTTCTTTACTTCTCTTCATTTTTCTCTTCAGTGGCCTTACCAGCCTCCGCCTTATTCTTCATGGCAAATATAGTAACACAAGCGATCATTACAATAAGCAGGATAATTCCTCCAATAGTTCCAAGATTTATAGAGCCTGACAGATTTATCTTCTCTTCAAGTCCAACTACTGCAAGGATTGCTAGGATAATACCAACAAGTCCCTCACCGGCAATCATACCTGAACAGAAAAGTACGCCTGTACCAGCCTCATCATTCTTAGTCTTTGACTTCTTATCAACGAACCATCTGATAGCTCCACCTATCATGATTGTGGTACTAAGTTCAAGTGGAAGGTAAAGACCTATAGCAACTGGAAGCACAGGAACACCAAGTATCTCTACAACAACAGCTGAAAATACACCAATAAATACAAGGGCCCATGGAAGATTTCCATCCATAACTCCCTCAACTATCATCTTCATAAGTGAAGCCTGAGGAGCAGCAAGCTCAGTCGTTCCAAAGCCCCAAGCCTTATCAAGAAGTATAAGAACACCACCGATAGCAAATGCAGAAACCACAGCTCCGATAATTTCACCAATCTGCTGCTTCTTAGGAGTTGCACCTAATATGAATCCAGTCTTAAGATCCTGTGATGTATCACCTGCCATCGCTGTTACTATACATATAATAGAACCTATGGATATAGCGCCTACCATTCCAGAAGCTCCTGTCTCTCCAGTAATCTTGAGGATAAATGTAGAGAACAGAAGTGTCGCTATGGCCATACCCGAAACAGGGTTGTTACTACTTCCTACAAGTCCTACCATTCTTGATGATACTGCACCAAAGAAGAAACCGAACAAAGCTATAAGGATAGCTCCGATAAGTGAAACAGGAATCTGAGGAAGAATCCATATCAGGAGAATTATCGCTAACACTCCAAAGATAACAACCTTCATATTTATATCCCTCTCAGTACGAAGTGTACCTGCTTCACCGGAATCCTTCATTCCTTTAACTGCGCCCTTGAAGGTTGAGATAATGAGAGGTAGTGACTTGATAAGACTGATAATACCTCCAGCTGCAACCATACCTGCGCCGATGTATCTTATATAATAACTCCACAGCTGACCAGCTCCATTTTCGGCATATAGATTACCGATTGTATCCGTGCCAGGATAGAGAATCGTATCCGCACCAAATGTAGCAATTGCTGGAATAAATACAAACCAGCCGAGTACACCACCCGCCAGCATATATGATGCAATCTTAGGTCCACATATATATCCTACACCTATAAGAGCTGGATAAACCTCTGCAGAAAGCTCTGTCTTAAGAGACTTAATATTTGCTGTTATAACTCCTGGTATAACCTTGATACCATCAACCAGGAATTTAAAAAGAGCGGCAAGACCCATACCTATAAATACAGATTTTGCACTCGTGCCTCCTTCTTCACCGGCAAGAAGAACTTCAGCGCACGCTGTTCCTTCAGGATAAGGAATTACACCATGTTCTTTTACTATTAATGCATTTCTAAGGGGAATCATAAAAAGAATACCCAGGACACTACCCACTAGGGCGATCAAGGTAATAGAAAGTAAACTAGGTCTTTCAGCAACACCTTCCTTCGCCCACAGAAACAGAACAGGCATCGTAAAGATTGCTCCTGCTGCCAGTGACTCTCCAGCAGAACCGATAGTTTGAACCATGTTACTTTCAAGGATGGAATCCTTCCTCATCAAGACTCGAATCACACCCATCGAGATAACTGCTGCTGGAATTGATGCCGAAACCGTCATACCAACTCTGAGTCCAAGATACGCATTTGCTGCTCCAAAAACCACAGCAAGAATAATACCCATGATGATAGATGTCACCGTAAACTCAGGAGTAACTTTCTCAGCCGGAACATAAGGTTTAAAATCCTTCTTGTTTTCATCCATATTTACTTTCTCCTCATTTAATTAATCAGTTGTTCTACAAGGTCACGCTTTTCATACAGCACGCAGCCGCCAGCGTGATCATCTAACAGTATACCATCTTTACAAATATCTGGCACTTTCTTAAACATTATGCTATATGCCTTAAAATCCTAATCGTCTTATCTCCTCAACCAGATTTCTTCCGTACACTTCCGTACCAAGTCCATTTGGATGAAGATTATCAAGATAGTATTCTTCAAGGTGAGGAACCATCTTGAAGCCATCAACAACCTTTATATTCTTATACTTTCCAACTATCTCACGAATAGTTGCACAGAACTTTTCAAGAGTAGGAACTCCTTCTAGATTATCGCCTCTCCATAGTGGAGTTATAACAAGTATCGGAATAGCCTCTCCGTATATACCTATTAGTGTCTCATAATATTCTCTTACAACCTGAGGTCCATTTTCATCACCGTACTGATTGGTTCCAAGAGCAACTATAATCTTATCTGGATTATAACCCTCCATCTTCATAAGTGAGTTCTTGTCATATACATAACCACCGATTCCCTGATTCAGAATATCGTAATTAAGAACTCTGTTCGCAACACTAACATATGTCTGATAAGATCTAAGCGGACCATATCCTTGAGTTATAGAATCCCCCAGCCACAAAACTTTTTCATTTTTCTGTATGCTTTCATAAGTTGAATCTATCTCAAAGTTTCGGATAAGAATCGTAGCATCAGAAGGCAGATAGATAGTTACATTCTTCTCGCCCTCTGGCATATCCCAAGAGATACTTCCCTCCATATCTATATCCTTAAGATAGGCTATCTCAGTTGCAAGTCCATCAATTGCAAGCTCAATAGAATCCTCGGAACATTTCCATATGATCTTATATTCAAATGATACTTTTCTAGCTGCAGTCTTGAACTCTATAGTCTTTGCTGATGACGCATCACATCTCTCAAACCACATAAGAAATGCTTTCTCAAAATAATCCATTTGTGCCTTAGTATACTGATTCGCCTTCAGATACCCATCCTCAGTTTCCTCAAAGTAAAGTGCACCACAGTATATCTTCTTAAGCTCTTCGTTAGTTAACTTCATTTATCATTTCCCCTGTTCCATAATTTTTTTTAGTTTACACTCCAAGCAGTACATGTTCAACTGTCTTTATAACATTTTTTCTCATAACCTTAAGCTGGCTTTGACTAAGTCTCTTATGCATAAATGTATGACAGTAGTTCTCCATGATTCCGATAGCGATATAAAGATTCTCCATTGAATCCTTTTTCTTCTTTATATCTTCTGGAAGGTTATCGTACACATTTTGAATGGCAGACTTCGTGAACTCATCATATAACCTTCCAACATCGCTGTCGCTGTGTCTTAAACCTTCTAACTCCTCATGAAATGCATAATACTCTGTATGTATTCTTTCAAAAGCCGAAAGAGTATGCTCCAAATCTTTTCCGAATAGATCAGTCTCCTCCACTCCTGCAAGATTCTTTATCTCCGAAAAACCATAGGTTATTGCAGCAAGAAGCAAATCTTTTTTATTCTTAAAATATCTATACGCAACGCCCGTTGATAGTCCTGCATTCTTTGCTATCTCATCAACAGTTGTGGTGTGATATCCCTTCTCAGTATATAGTTCCAGCGCAGACTTAAGAAGCTTCTCCCTCGTCTCCATCGCCCTCGGCTGAACTATATCCTTGTCCGTTCTTCTTTGTTTCATATTGAATTCTCATTTCTTAGATTTTAATACAAATGGTCTGAAGATATCTGCTCCCATAATCTTTACATTTGCCGCGTCAGCAGCTTCCTCAAGCCTTTTAATCTCGCCGCTGGTAAGTACAACCCGTGCAGCCTCTGCCAGTTCAGCAACCTGCTCAGGTTTCCTGCAGCCGCACATTGGAACAACTCCCTTGGCAGCACAAAATGCCATAGCAACCTGCGGAACCTTTATATCGTGACGCTCCGCAACTTTTATCATTACCTTATAGAGTCCAGCAAGTTTCTTTACCTTTCTCTTAAATGCAAACTTCATAGTGGACTTCTTTGGGATTCTAGGATCTACCAGAAGCCCTTCTTCAAGAACCGCCCAGCCCCAAAAAGATACATCATTATCCTTGCACCACTGAAGCAGCCCATTCTTCTCCCATTCCCTGCAAATGATACTAAAATGATTCTGCACTCCGTAAAGAGCAATACCTGCCTTATCCAGAATATCCTTCGACCTCTTACACTCTTCAAGCGTAAAGTTAGATACTCCAATATGCTTTATCTTTCCTTCCTTATAAAGCTCGATTATTTCATTTAAATGTTCCTCTATATCTGTAGGAAGATGCAGCCAATATATATCCATATTGCATCTCCTTTCAAAATCTAGCATTTTAATAAAGTGAGATATTTCTCACTTTTTGAATATAACCTATTCTTTAGGAAAATGTCAATAATTAAAAATCACTAGAGAATCATTTCCCTAGTGATTTTCTTACTAAATATATTCTAATAAATTAGCTTCTTAAAAAACTTCCGCTTAAAGATTACGAAGCATTTTTATACCGGCAATTATCATCATGACTCCACAGAATATACATAGGAGTTCCATAACATATGGCCAATGATAAGGTTCATTTCCTGCAAATGCTTCTGTGGGATTATCAGGATTATAATGAACCGTCACTGTGTCTCCTGGATAATGCCTCACCACATCAATTCCCTTGGCGTGATAAACTACACCATCAACCTCATAGCGTGCACCAACCTGCTGATCAAACAGACTTGAATTTCTTCCTGTAGATGGATATGTATATGCTTCTCCAGTAACAGACTGTGTACATTCTGTCCGTAGCTTACTTCCCTTTATTATACTACTTGTAAAGAAGTAGCTCATCGAAAGAACAAATACAAAACCTAAGATAAGTATAAAAATCCAAAAGCCTTTACTATTCTTTATAAGTTCTACATCCACTTCGTCTCTTGTCATACCACTAACCTCCAACTATACCTATTATAAATCACCAAAAAGATAGTACAACATTTTTAGTAGACCTATATAGATTGAGGCGTGAATGACACGCATCTTGTCGTGAAATGATATTAATCCACCAGCAGGTTTGTCATAGATTTCATACTGATCAAAATGGTGGAACCATTATGAAGAAGTGCAGTCATGGTTGGTTGAAGAAGTCCCACAGCACCAAGCATTATAAGGCCAGCATTGAAGCCAACTATCTTACGATAATTTCCCTTCATTCGCTTTTGAAGTTCTACGCCCAGCTGTCTTAATACAACCAAGCTGCTAAGGTCATCCTCTGATATCATAATATCGGCAACCTCTCTTGCTATAGCCGCTCCACTATTTATCGCAATTCCTGCATCGGCAGCGGATAGTGCTGGCGAATCATTTACACCATCGCCTATCATTATACAAGAGCGTCCTGCCTTATGTTCTTCCTCAACGAACGCCGCCTTATCTTCTGGAAGCACCTGAGCTCTCACTTCATCTACTCCCAGTTCTCTAGCAACACGCTTTGCTACTCTGCTGCTATCACCTGTCAGCATAACCACTCGAAGTCCTAACGATCTAAGATTTTGAATCACAGCCTTCGCTTCAACCTTAACTGGATCATCTATCATAATAGCCGCTTTAACTTTACCACCTATTGCCATATATAAATGAGAATATTCATCGGAGAGATTCTCAAACTTCTCCCTCTCGCTGTCATTAATCATGCAGCCTTCATCTTCGAATACAAAATGATAGCTTCCGATAATAACCTTCTCGCCATCTATAGAGCTTGCGATTCCATGTGCAACCACATACTCAACCTTGGAATGCTTTTCCTCGTGGACAAGACCTTTTTCCTCTGCTGCCTTTACAACAGCATTTGCCATACTATGTGGATAATGCTCTTCGAGACATGCCGCAAGACGTAGCATTTCATCCTTATCCGCTCCGTCAAAAGTAACTATATCCTTCACAGATGGGCAAGCATAGGTTAATGTACCAGTCTTATCAAATACTATGGTGTCCGCCTCAGCCACCTTCTCAAGGAACTTTCCGCCCTTTACAGATATATGATGCTGACCTGCTTCTCGCATAGCAGACAGAACTGCTATCGGTATAGAAAGCTTGAGGGCACAGCAGAAATCAACCATAAGTATTGATGTGGCTCGTGTCACATTTCTAGTCAGTAGATATGTAAGCGCAGTAGCACCTAAGGTATATGGAACGAGTCTATCCGCCATCTTAAATGCATTTTCCTCTGCAGTTGACTTAAGCTTCTCGGACTCTTCAATCATCTGAGTTATACGGTCATACTGTCCGGAGCCCTGAGTCTTCTTTACTGAGACCTTTATCTCGCCTTCTTCAAGAACTGTACCTGCGTAAACATATCCGCCTACTTCCTTATGTACAGGTAGACTCTCTCCAGTAATCGATGCCTGATTTATCTCAGCCACACCGTCTATGATCACACCATCAAGAGGCACCATATTTCCAGTTCTTACAACTATGGTATCGTCCAGCTTTATATGATTAATATCAACCAGGATTTCTTCGCCATCTCCATCTACCTGCCATACCTTATCTACATTTAAAGCCATGGCACTTGCAAGATCTGCAACCGACTTCTTTCTGGTCCATTCATCCATCAGATCTCCCACACTAAGAAGGAATATAACACTTCCTGCCGTGTCAAAGTCTCGTCTTAGCATAGAAACTAAGATGCTGGTTGCATCAAGAACTGATACCTTCAGCTTTCCCTTAGCGAGACTCTTTAATCCCTCCCAGATATACGGAACCGATTTAACTACGGTAATAACATTTCTAATGGATATTGGTAAGAATAGTCTCGATATCGCACGTCTTGCTATCAGATAAAACATTCTATCCTGATAACTATGAGTAAGCTCTCTTCCAGTATGTTCAGGAACCGCTACCTCTGTACTAGTTAAGCTAAACGCGGCTAACTGATTTATAAGATCATCTCTATACTTCTCCTGATAACGAATAGTTGCATCAGACGTTCTCTCACTGACCTTAACTTCACTGACATAAGGAAGACCAAGCAGAAAATATTCCACCTTATCCGCTTCAGCACAGGTCATATATTTTCGGAACAGATGAACTCTCATTCTATTTTTTGATTCATGTAATATCTTACATCTCATATATATAACCTTTTTCTTAATGTCCTATTATGCACCAGCTACAGCAGCATCTTCATCTGTCACTTCAGCTCCGTCAGACTCCAGTTCTGCAAGTCTTTCCTCAGCTTCAGCGATAACTGCCTTTGCATCTTCTATTTCCTTCTGTCTCTCTTCCTCACGGCGCTTTTCATTTATCTCCTGAGCATCTGCCTTGATGTCTCCACAGTTTTCTTTGAGAGTAGTTGCTGTCTCCATAACTGTATCTGCGCATCTCATAACAGCTGCTGTTACGTGAGTATATGCCTTCTTTGCATCCTTACTGCTGAGTAGCTTTACGCCTGCTGATCCAAGAAGAGCTCCACCAACAACCATACATAAATGTTTAACTTCGAACATAATTCGTACCTCCTTATTCATTCTATTTATAATGAATTTTTCTACTACATTAATCCTACTATCATGAGGCTCATTGTCGCAATTTAATGTTTGTTCACAAAGTCACATGTTTTTTACCTTAAGTTAAATAAATATGGTTCAATCAAACTATCTGAATACAATTCAAATAATCATTTCATAATATTTACAGATTTTTTTGTAGGGTAACTGTAATAAAATCTATATCAACTGTGATTAGGCTAATAACGCAACTATTAAATGAATTAAACATATGTTTATGCCAGCTTGAATATATCATCACAAACCTTATTCATGAATTCATTATCATGAGATACCACGAGAACATACTTTCCACGCGCTTTCAACACATTTATTATCTCAATAATCCTGTTCATGTTATTCTTATCAAGTCCACTAGTCGGCTCATCAAAAAGAATGATATCCTTGTCATATACCATACTGACAGCGACAGTTAATCTCTGCTTCTGTCCTCCAGAGAGTGTGTTAGGATGTCTGTCTCTATACTCCCATAGTCCTACCCGTTCAAGTACCGATCTAAGTTCTTCCTCAGATTTAATATCACTCTTCTTTAATCCTAAAGTGCATTCACTAAGTACGGATTCTGCAAACAGCTGATAGTTAACATCCTGCATTACCATATAGCTTTTTTTCTTCAGACTTCTGCTATTCTGAAGTACGTTATCAACTAGAATCTCACCCGTATAATTCTTATGAAGCCCTGCTATAGTCCTGAGGAGTGTTGTCTTTCCTATGCCATTATGTCCTATAATTCCTGCAACTTTACCTCTCTCGAGAGCAATATTGATATTTGACCTTATGCATCTTTTCTTATGGTAAAGTCCTACATTCTTAAGTTCCAACAGACTGCCAGATTTTAAGTTTGAAAATGTTTTAGCTTCCTCTAATTCATTAAACACCACGGACCTAAGTCCCATTTCATCCAACTCATTCTTAGATTTTTCCCTAAGCTCATCTGGGGTCATGATTCTATCTATCTCCCCATTCTTCAGGTATATAAACTTATCTGCAATATCCATGAGATAGTAGATTCGGTGTTCCGCCATTACGACAGTCTTGCCTTCACGCTTCACTTGTTTCAGACTTTGTTGCAACCTTTTTATTGCATCTATATCCAGATTCGAAGACGGTTCATCCAAAACAAAAATATCTGGAGACATCGCATATACACCAGCAAAGGCTATTTGCTGTTTCTCGCCTCCAGACAGTTTAAATATATCTCTCGCTCTAAGGTCTCCGATACTAAGAGTCTTAGTTACTTCTTCTATTCTCTTATTTATAAACCCTGAATCCGCTCCACGATTTTCCAGTCCAAATGCTATCTCACTATCTGTATCAACATTGAAAAACTGATTACGTGGATTTTGAAATACACTACCCACCTTTTCTGCAAGCTCATAGCTTTTGTAATCTGAAACAGGCTTTTCATTTAGGTAGACTGCTCCCTCAAGCTTACCTTTATAAAAGGACGGAGTAAGGCCATTTATAAGTCGAGTCATAGTTGTCTTGCCGCATCCTGACTGGCCTATAAGTACCACAAATTCCCCGGGCTCTATAGTTAAATTAATATTCCTAAGTGCGCCCTCCTGTGTCCCAGAATATTTAAAGCTGATTTTGTCAAATGTTATCTTCATTTCTCCTACCACAAGTTCATCATCAATATACAAAATATAATAAACTTAACATATACCAGACTGATTATTATGTCCCACCTTCCGAACTTTATATCTAGCCTGCTGCTTCTCTGACATGGATTTTCTATTCCTCTGGTTATAGCCGCAACCGAGAGTTCATCTGCGGTCTTAGATGCTGACACAAGCATCGGAACATAGATAGCATCTACTACAGCAACTGGATTTTTGATAAGACCTATAGGGGATGGACTTATTCCTCTCATAGACATAGCATCCCTTATATAACTCCAATCTTCCTTCACCACTGGAATATACCTAAATACTATTGCCAACGGAATACTCACCGATTTAGGTATCTTCATTTTAGCCATTCCAGCCATAAACTCACTTATCTCAGTTGTACCAACTACCACCATAGCGAGCATACAGCTTGGGTAACATTTGAAAAGAAGTACTCCCCAGGCAAGAAGACTGGTATGAAGAGTTCCACCTATCTTATCCAAGAAAAAATAATAAAGTATCCATATGGTGTAGAATACTATGGCCGATCTAACAGTTTTCCATACCCTTCCAAGAAGAATTCCTGTAACCATTATTACCGCAACAAGAAGACACTCAGTATATTTTGAAGATAGAAATATAGAATATATGACTACTATTAGAAGTAGCCCCAGCTTCGTCCTGGGATCAATTCTTATCATTCAGCAATTCCTGCCTTTATAAATTGTTTCTTCATCATTCTGACACCCAAGAGTCCACTCAGAAGTGAAACTATTATAGTACCAACTATCATGATCACTATAATCTTAGGTCCTGCAACCTGACTCATTTTATCTATATATTCCTGCTCTGTTCCTTTATTCAGCATGAATCTTATCCAGGATTCTCTGTTAAAGAAAAATACAAAATATGTTCCCATAGGTCCAAAACTATAGAGTACATAAGCTAGAACATTGAGTCCCATATTTTTAAATCCACCTATACCTGCTACAATTGCTGCAATGATGCAGAACAGTAGATATCCGAAGTTCATTCCCCAATGCATTCCAGTAACGGTTCCTAAAATGCAGAGAACAATTCCTACTATTGCAAGAGCACCTCTCTTTGGGACCTTTGATATAAATAGCATAAACACTGGTCCTGCAAGAACAGACGCTCCTATAGGATAATAAAATGTGAGTGTTGGTGTTGCGGCAAGGAAGCCGCCTGTTATCATCGCACACAAAAGAAGTAGCACACTAAAAACTCCGATCAGTATTAAGTCTCTTGCTGAAAAACCTTTCTTTTCTGTATTATCCACTTATCTTTCCTCCATTTCTAAACTCGTATTCGTCCGACTGGACCATTCTTGTATACTTACCACCTAGTTTTAGAAGCTCATTATGATCACCTGCCTCAACTATCTTTCCACCACTTAAGACAAGTATCTTATCCGCCTTCTCAACTATCGGCATCGTATGTGCTATCATGACTACCGTTCTCTTCACCTTCAGAAGATTCGATATTGCCCGCTTAACAAGCAGCTCATTTTCTATATCTAGCGAAGAAGTGGCTTCATCCAGAAGAACTATCGGACTCTGTCTTATGATTGCTCTTGCTATGGAGAGTCTCTGTCTTTCTCCACCCGATAGATTATTTCCATTTTCTCCGAGAGTAGTGTAATAACCTTGCTCCATCTTCATAATGAAGTCATGTGCATTTGCAAGTTTACATGCTTCGATTATTTCTTCGGTTGTTGCATCAGGTCTTGCATACTTAATGTTGCTCATAACTGTGTCGTTAAAAAGAAATACTTCCTGATCCACCAAGCTTATGTA
The DNA here is from genome assembly GCA_902760415.1 of uncultured Lachnospiraceae bacterium. Taxonomy (GTDB): domain Bacteria; phylum Bacillota; class Clostridia; order Lachnospirales; family Lachnospiraceae; genus Eubacterium_Q. The sequence goes on along the minus strand of CACWGK010000031.1, from coordinate 10,019 downwards.
CTTAAATATTTCTTCTGTGGAATACTTTGCAATATCCGTTCCGCCAATCAACACATTTCCAGAACTTGCCTTATAGTACTTACATATAAGATTAAATATTGTTGACTTTCCGCTTCCGGAATCACCTACAATCGCAGTCAGTTTATTTTCCGGTATTACAAATGAGACACTCTTTAGCACTGGTTCATTCTGTATATATTCAAAGCCAACATTTTTGAACTCTATCTCATAGTTATCTGGCTTAAATGTATCTTCAGGTTTTCCAGTACTTTCTATATCTTCTTCTTCGCTAAATATCTTTCCGATTTTATCCTTCGATATTAGAAGATTTCTATATGCCACCAGACTGATATAAAGCGACATACCCACCTTAGTAACATATAGCAGGATCATTACAAGAATAATTACCTCAGCCTTATTTACCGCACCACTCCCCAGACCTTTGCTAAGCATTATTATCGATACAGCAACTCCCACATATGATAGAAATACATACACAAATCCTATCGGCAGAATAGCTCCCTCATAATGAAAGCTTATGTCTGAATAACGTCTCATGGACTCAGTTAAAGCCGTATTCTTTTTACCTACAAGTCCATAAGATCTTAGCGACTGACTTCCAGTAAGATATTCGGTGATTGCACTTACATTTTCCTCTCTTGCCTGATTCTTCTTTACACCAAAGATATTTACCTGTCTTATAGAAAAGGCAAGCGCCGGAATAAGCATTAGAAGTATCAGAAATACTGTAATCCCCACCGGAAGATAGATAAAAGAGGTATATAATCCCATCACAAATATCAGTACACTGAACTTTATTATGTCTGCCATCTTATGTGTGAGAATCTGTTCAAAGTCAGCAACTTCACTCGTGGCTGCATTTATATAAAATCCTGTTCTGTTCTTAGTAAAAAGTCCAAGTGGTATTCTTCTCAGTTTATCTCCGATTCCAACTCTTACTTTTCTGCTGACATCCGCTCCGCCTATCTGACTTCCAGTGTAAGACACAGCATAGAGAATCAGTCTTCCAACAAATATCAATGCTAGAATATACACACTATGTAAAATGTCATCAAAGTCTATACTTCTATCAAAGATAAGATTCAGAATATTTAGTAGTACCAGAAAGTTCATTCCTGTTAAAAATCCTTCTAGGACAACACCTATAGTGGAAATCTTAAGCTTAAAACCTGATTTAAATAAATCCTTATATTTACTCATTTTCCCCACCTACCTGATACTTAGTATTTCTTGCTTCGTTATATGCCTTCCACGCCTCCTTAAAATATGAATTATTCTCTATCATGTATTCAAAGGAACCAATGTCTGATACCCCTTGATTTTCAACCACTGCAATACGGTCACATTTTTTTACTACCGATAGTCTATGGGCTACGATAATAACCGTCTTTCCTTCGCACAGATTATCGATAGCCTTATCTATCTCCATCTGATTCTCCGGATCCGCTGCACTTGTAGCTTCGTCAAGTATTAGTATTGGAGAATTCTTAAGTATCGCTCTGGCTATACATATTCTCTGCTTTTCACCACCAGAAAATCTTCCACCATAACTTCCTGTCAAAGTATCGTACCCTTCAGGAAGTGACATTATAAAATCATCTATCTGAGCCGCCTTAGCTGCTGCTCGTACGCTCTCGAGAGATGCATTACTTCCCATAGCTATATTTTCGTAAATACTTCCTCTCGTAAGAAAACTATTTTGAAAAACTACCGAGATATTCTCAAGAAGTCGGTCGTAGTTAATGTCTCTTATATTCACTCCACCGATCAGAACTTCTCCACTGCTTACATCATAGAATCTGGAAATGAGTTGAACCAGCGTACTCTTTCCTGCACCGGACTCACCAATTACCGCTATTCTCTCACCATCTTTAATCTCTAGATTTACATTGCTTAATACATATATTTCAGAGTCACTTTCTTTGGAATTTGGAGTATTTTCTTTTTTGTCATCTTCTTTTCCGTATTTGAAACTCACATTCCGAAGTACGATGTCATGTTTCTCCGGAAAACCCTTTTCACCTTCAAAGATCGGGGAATCCAGGATTCCTTTAACCTGATTTACTCCATTTAGAACGAACGAGAGATTATTAGACAGTTCCTGAAGCGGTCTAATATCGGTAAGATACTGGGTTCCAATAAATGCAAAAAGCAGAAGAACACCAGCGGTAATGTGACCATTCACATACATATATCCACCAGCTGGAACCAGCATGAGAATACCGCACTCAAGAAGAACTATATAGGCGGCATAGAAAGGCCCCGTTGCCTTAGATATGTCACACCAAAGCTTGTGCTGTGAATCTATTGCTTCTGAATATTTTCTAAAGGATCTTACGCTCATGTTGTAAGCTCTGATCACTCTCATACCATTTACATATTCACCAACAGAGCCTGACAGTTCACCGGATGAACTATTTACTGCATCCATAAACTTAGCAAAACGCATGAACATCATTATCATTACTATGATTACAGGAACAAGAGGGATAATACTAATAAACCCAAGCTTAACATTTACAGTTAGAAGATATATAAACATGACGATTGGTCCGGACATATATAGAACCAACTCAGGAAGATTATGTGCAAGGAAAAGCTCCATCTTCTCTATGCTTTCATTCATTATGTATTTAATCTCACCTGTGTTTCTTTCGTTAAGTGCTCCCAATGGCATATGCGCCATATGCTCTGTAACCTTGCATCTGACTTTGAACAAAGTATTATAAGCACCTCTATGAGAAGAAAGGCTGGCTCCCAGATTACATGCAACCCTGACAAGTGTTACGAGTAGTAGAATCCCCGCAAGTTTCAACGCATAATCACTAGTCATATTTCCATCTACTAATCTATCTATAATTCTGTAAAAAAGAAGATACGGAACTATACCGCATACACTTGATATAAGTGCTAGAAATATCGACGCATATATAAACTTCCTATCTTCACCCGCCCACTGCATTAACAGGGCAAAACCACTCTTTTCTTTTTTCATTTTCAAATCCTTATCCTTGTGCATTTCTAAATAAAAAATGAATAGTAACATTAGATTAAAAACAATGTGTTAGTTATGTCTATTTTATATTAGATATAACTAACACATTAATATAGCAGTGTATTATTTTAAAGTCAATAACTAAAACGACCAAGCTTTCAAGAGGTTTAAGCCAGTTTCCACGAAACAGCTTCCCGTCTTTCCGAAACAAAGCTCTTATATATTCCTTCTTTTTTTATAAGCTCATCATGGGTTCCCATCTGAACTATCCGGCCACCATCTATAACAAGTATCTGATCTGCATTTCTTACAGTCTTTAATCTATGTGCAATCATAATTATTGTTTTATCCTTGGTCAGTTCTTCAACAGCCTTGGTAAGCTCTGCCTCATTTTCCGGATCAACATTTGCCGTTGCTTCATCAAGAATAATGATTGGACTATCCTTCATAATTGCTCTTGCTATGGATATTCGCTGTTTCTCACCGCCCGAAAGAGAAGCTCCTCCTTCGCCAATCACCGTATCGTATCCTTCTGGCAGTTTCATTATAAAGTCATGACATCTTGCCTTCTTCGCTGCAGCTATCACTCTTTCCATAGGTGCATCTGGTTCACCAAATCGTATGTTATTTGCTATGGTGTCCTCGAATAGATATACTCTCTGGAATACAAAACTGAAGTTTTTCATCAAGCTGTCAAAGCTATAATCCTTAACATTTCTGCCACCCAAAAGAACTTCACCACTATCAACATCCCAGAATCTGGACATAAGACTTACCAATGTTGTTTTGCCACCACCGGACGGACCAACAATCGCTGTTGTCGTATTTGCAGGAATTTTCACCGAGATATCATCGATGATTTTTCTATCCTCATAGGCAAATGAAACATTTTTCATTTCTATATCCAAACTGTCTGGTTTTATATCTTCTCCATCAACATCCATAGGAGGAATTGAAAGAACTTCATTTCCCTTTTCAACTATGATATCAACATTCCTTATTAGTGCGGAGAAGCCTCCCATAAGGTCCAGACTCTCGTATACCATAAAGGATGATATAACCAAAAGAATTGCATATAGAAGAGATAAGGAACCATTCAGATAAAAACATATAGCAGCCAGTGATATCAAAACTCCGGTAAGCTTTGTTGTAACTCCCTGCAGGCACATGTATGGAATAACTGAATATTCCAGCTTTGTATCGGATGCCTTTTTTTCTGTGATAGCACTCTCCAGTTTTTGGGCAGTCTTATCAGTAAGATTATAATTCTTCACCTCCGCGATACCCTGTACATATTCGATTACTGCACTCACTAGTCCCTCATCAGCACGCGCTTTTCTTGGAGCTATTGGTAAAGTAGATTTCTGCATCATTGTATTAAAGAAAGAGAATATTATTACACCTAATAGCAGTATTAATGCTATACGCCAGTCAAAGAATAGAAAACAAAGAAATATTACAAAGGTCGTCACGAGCCCCTGCGTTGTCATCATAACAACTAATGTCGCTACATCCGCAAGTTGCTCCATTGTATTTGTCGTAATATTGGTAATCTGACCAAGACTATTTGCATTAAAATATCCCATAGGAAGATATCTTAAATGTTCCGCAATCTCAATTCGTTTTGCACTACTTGTATTGTAACTGCCTTCACACTGAAGCATCGTAGTCTTTAAGCCAACCAGCACCTGTCCCAATATGGAGATACCCATAATTATTAAAGATGTCCAGACATTTTTCATTGTCATATTATTTTCAAGTATTCCCTGTAATACCACACCGATTGCAGGAATACGAAGCATGGAAAACATTGCTTTAAGTATTCCTAAAGCTAACGCAAGATACAGCTTATTCCGGTTCTCCTTATCACAGAAATCAAAATATTTTTTTAAGGTCTTAAACATTATGCTACCTCCGAATCTTTGGCTGAAATATGAGCTTCCCACATATCGCGGTAAAGCCTTGAATCACGTAGCAGTTTCTCCTGTCTACCAGCTATTTCCACTCTTCCATCATTAATTACGATAATCTGATCTGCCGATGTAATCGTCGAAAGTCTGTGAGCAATCACAATGAGCGTTTTTCCTTTAATCAGCTTCGCAACTGAGGCCTGTACCAATGCTTCATTTTCCGGATCTGTATATGCAGTTGCCTCATCAAGTATCACTACCGGTGCATCTTTAAGCATGGCCCTTGCTATACTGATTCTCTGTCTTTCACCTCCAGAAAGATGTCCACCTGCTCCTCCAGCTATAGTCTGATATCCATTCTCCAGCTGCATTATAAAGTCATGACAGCCACACGCCTTTGCTGCCCTGATCACTTCTTCGTCACTTGCTCCAGGATGTCCCATACGGATGTTTTCCATAACAGTTTCATCAAAAAGATAATTATCCTGTGAAACATAAGCTATATTTTTGTTATATTCTGCAAGTGGAATATCCTTAATATCCACTCCTCCATAAGTAATACTTCCTTCATCAACATCCCAAAAAGAAGCAATTAGTTTTGCAATAGTAGACTTTCCGGAACCAGATGGACCAACTAATGCATTTACAGTACCTTCTTCAATCTTTAGACTAATTCCGTGAAGGACTTCCTTTTCGTCATATCCGAAATGAACATCCCGAAATTCAATAGTACTTCCCTGAGGTACCTGCTTCATTACTTCAGGTCTCTTCATCTCACGTTTTTCGAGAATTGTCGTAGCTTCTGCTATAATAGAACCCATTTTTCCCATATTATCAACATGTCCGGCAAGCACCATAAATGGTGATACCAGGCCAAGCGACAATATGATTATCAGTAGCGCAGATGTCCCATCAACACGTCCTGTCATATAAAACCAGGCTGTAAATGGAAGAAGTGACAGTAGCTGCGCTGGCAAAAAGGTCATAGCAAGATTCTGCCAGAGATTGCATCTTCTCATCCATTCTACAAAACAATCTGCACCTTCCCTGGCTGCGACACGAAACTTCTCATACGAAGCTTTTGTCTTTCCAAAAGCTTTTATAACTTCGATACCATTTATATATTCCACTGCTACATCATTTAATGCTTTTGTTTTTACAATCGTATTATTAAAGCTTTCCGTAGCTCCCACCATCATAAGACAGTAAAATATTATTCCCACCGGAATACTTAAAAGTGATAGCAGTGACAGGCGCCAGTCAATCCTGAGCATGATAATAAATATCCCTACAGGTACTACTGCATTTGATATAACCTCCGGAACTATATGTGCTAATGTAGTTTCTATAGAGTCTACTCGTTCAACGATAATATTCTTGTAAGAACCCGATGCATCCTCCAGCACATCTCCCAGTGGCATAAGACTAAGTTTTTTTGTCAGTCTTCTACGTATCTCTGCCAGCACTCCAAATGTCGCTTTATGAGATAAGGTTGTAGAAAGAGTATGAAAGAGTTTACTTATCACCCAGCATACAGAAATCACTCCACACTGAGTCAGATAAAAGCTGAGATTTCTTTCACCATCTATCATTGCCCTCACAATTTTTGCAACAAACCAGTAAGGCACAAAGCCTGCCAGCACACTAATTATCGCCATGACAACGCTGAAAAAGTATGCTCGCTTATTCATTCCAGCAAATTCCAGAATCCAGCTCAGGGTTCCTCGCTTCTTTTTTTGTTGATTCATTTCTTCCTCCTTAGTATTTTATTTTCTAAAACTTCCCACACAACTAACTACCAGTAGCTGCCAGTTACTTCTTTGAATGTAGTCAGGTAAGGAAGACTCGTTCTATTAGAATAGTATTAAATATATATTATTAAAATTAGATAAAGCTAACCAATAAGCAAAAAAATAAGTAAACGCCCATGTGAAATAAACAGGCGCTTACGTCCACTGACCTATTTATCTAAAAACAATTTTTCCCATCCTGCTATATTATAAGCATCCAGATTTCGTGCATACTTAAGCGCTTCTTTCTTTGTAAAATCATGTTCTACTATCAGAAAGATTGCATGAACATTCATCGTAACAAAAAGGTGAAGTTCTTTAGCTGAATGCTTTTTCACCTTTATTCCATTTTTCTTCAATTCTTTCATATACTGCAAAGTTGATTTTTCTGAAAGAGTTGCCAACTCATGCTGATAATTCTCAAATCTTGTTCCCTGAGATCTACATACCAGAAGTTTAAATGCCTGATAATTATCATAGATATACTTAATCACCCAGAGAGAATCATCACTTTCTTCCCAGGATTTTTCTGTGAAGGATTCATCTATTTTATGTATATCCTTCTCTGCTATCTCCAAAAACCTTTGCTTTAATCCTTCATATGCCGGTTCAACCAATGCAGCAAACATTTCTTCCTTGCTTGGGAAATGTTTATATAATCCCGAAGCACTCATCTCACAAGCCTCTGCAATTCTTCGCATAGAAGCATCGTTGAAGCCATATGTTAAGAATTCATCATATGCAGCAACTATAATCTTTTCATGATTTTCTGTTTTATCTTTCGGCATAAGCCCTCCTGAATCTCCAATCATATAAAAGCGAACAGTGTATTCTAACAGTAACGTTAGAATACACTGTTCGCTTTCTTTTGTCAATTTATTTTTAATCAGATTTTTCTATTTATTCCATTCCCTTCAGACTGCCAACCATGTCGAGAGTCTTTATCTTCTTGGAGAACATCAGACTCACTATGATTGCGACTACCAGAACAAAGACTGCCGACAGTGCATATAGATAAACTGGCACATGAATATAATAGTCATAATTATCTCCGTTACTGTTCATCATTGCCGTAAGAGTTGGTTTTCCCAACGGAGCGCCGGCTATTATTCCGATAATAGCAAACCATATATTTTCCTGATTCAGAGTTTTCCTTATCTTTTTCGAAGATAGTCCCATAACCTTGAGTGTTGCAAACTCCTTAAGTCTCTCATGGAAGGAAAGATTTCCTGCATTATAGAGAACAACCACAACTGTGATGACCGAGAATATCATCATCATGTAAAAGAGGTATTTTATAACATCATATCCCTTAATAAACACCTCTTTCATTTTTTCCATATCATATATACCAGCTATTCCCTCTTTACCATCATAAGACTTCAGATTCTTTCTTGAAAGAATAGCAGTAGGTACATATTCACATCCAGTCTTTTCGAAATCATCTCTTAGGATAGTTATTCCTGCAGTTTCTGGTGTTCTATTTATAAGTCCTATCTCCGATTCATACCATTCATTCTTTGAATAAATGTGCCAATACACCTTATCACCGACAGTGACTCCCATCTGCTTAGCAAGTCTGCTTGTAATTGCAACCTTTCCCGGAACCATAGAAGTGATAACAGCCTTTTCATCTGTAATATTCTGTAAGCCCTTTCCTTCTATAACCGTTATAGTCTGCTTAAATCTATCCAAAGACTCCGCATGAGGTTCTTTTGCCAGCTCTATCTGATCTGTCATTATCATTTCCCCATCTACGGCGTCACATATTTCATCAAAATACTTTACATCCTTATCCTCAGAGAGAGCCATCTGATAACTATAATTCTGAAGCTTATTAAAGTTCCAGTCTACGATATCATCAACCAGGAAATAGCATCCAAATGCATACAATACAAGGACCATTCCTACAGCTGTTCCAACTATTCCCATTATTGCTCTTAGCGGAGATCTGGAAACATCTCTCAGATTATACTGTGTACTGAAACTGAGCTTCTCCCAAATCGGCAATCTTTCAGCAAGTATTCTCTTCGCTTTTTTAGGGGCTGCAGGTCTGAGTGCAGCTGCCGGAGGAACTCTTAGAAGTTTTTTACAACTAATGTATGATGCAAGAACACAGGTAAGCACTGTAACAGCAGCAACAACATAGAAGAGTGCATTAGATCCAACCTTTACATCCGGGATCATGTACCATTCAAAAAGCATATTAACAAGAATCTTACCAACCACACGAGGTCCTGCTATAAGACCTGCTACCGCTCCGATAAGTGATACAAAAAAGCTGTAGCTCATATAGTGAATTGCTATCTTATATCTCTTCATTCCTATAGCATTCATTGTTCCAATCTGTGTTCGCTGCCTCTCCACAAGTCGGCTCATGGTGGTAGATATTACAAGAATCGCAACCACAAGAAAGATAAATGCAAATGCATACGAAAAGGTATCATGCTGTTTTAGTTCATCTGCTATTCTTTGTATTCCAACTATCGACTCTTTATCAACCATAACTGCGTAGTTCTTATCAATTGCATCTGATATCTGCTTCTCATAGAACAGAGCTTCACTGATATTACTTTTTTCTTCTTTTATGGTCTCTCTCGCATCACTTTTTGCCTCGTCTGTTAGAGTAACTAGCATTGTAGAATATGGAATCAGTCTAAGGAGTTCTTCATCACTCATTTTATCAAGTCTCTCGAGAAGCATATCCTCATCTATATCATCTATTGTCATTCCATACTCAGCCAGTTTCTTCTCAATATCTTCTATTTTATCTTTAAATGCCTCTGAATTTTTAAGCTCCTGGGCATTAATCTTTCCACTCTTAACCTGGCTTTCTGCATATTCTCTAATAGGAAATGCCTTATAACTCATATATACATATGCAAGAGTCTTAAAGTTGATATCACTATCCTTTTCAGCCTTTGTATATTCATACTCTGGCTCCATGATAAGTCCACGAACTGTTCTCTCAAACTTTATTCCATTATATTCAAGTTTTATCTTATCTCCTACAGCAATATCCCACTCCTTTGCAAAAGAACCATTAAGCCATACACCGTCCTTATCATCGCCGTCAAATTCCACACTGTCAGATACCTTGAGCTTCTCATTTTCCTCTTCAGTTCCTTTAAATACATAAGGCTTTAAGATGGTGCTTTCATCCATCAGATATATATCCAGCTGCGCACCTTCGTAATCTACAGTTGTGCCTCTTATCTCAGTTCTGAACTGGGCATCCTTTACGAAGGAAAGTTCCTTTACCTGACCCAGATTTTCCTCTTTGAAGCCCTCACTGTATATCCA
>CACWGK010000030.1:11342-34078 GCA_902760415.1 uncultured Lachnospiraceae bacterium | reverse complement strand
TAGTATTTAAATGTTTTAAGATTATATGACATCATTCCCTTATCAAGAAGCATAAACCCAAAATTTCGAGCTATTGTAGCATTTACAGGGCATGAAAATATAATCCAAACATGAGCACCTCTCCCAGAACGTGAACGCTCTACAAGAGGTTTTATACCATTTGCCTCACATATCCTACGAAGAGCATTTACTTCATCCTGCCATTCATTATCAACATTTGCAAAATCCGTCTTTTCTGAGCCTTTCTCATGATTATCAAAATCATACACTATGAAACGAACAGTTCCATTTTCATGAAGCGGATAAATACCAATCACATCAGTACCGTCTTCTTTATATCCAAACAAGTGTTTCTTTACTGTTTTAGGCTCAAGTTTTGTCCAACATCTGTTTTCACATTCATCACAAGGATACTTTTTATCTCCTCGCTGCTTAGGGCATAGCATATGCTCCCACCTATTATCACACTGAGGAAAATAACCGCCGTTCTTTCCACGCTTTGCAAAAACATCCTCTCTCCCCCAGAACATGGAATAAAAGCGGATTACCATTTCATCAGTTATATATTTCGAATTAATTCTTCCTCCCTGATCCGGATCATACTCCTCCGATTCTTCTATCACTTCTTCAAAAACATTCTTTAACTCATACGGAATGTTTTCTTTTTCAAGAATTGCTTTTAATTCTGCATTTTCTTTTTGAAGTTTTCTAACTAATTCTCGTAAAGAATCAAGATTATAAGATTCTATATTCATCGTACCCCTCAATAATTATATTCTTACAAATTATCCAGACTAACCATTTTCAGGCTATTCTCCTCACAAAACTCCTTTTCTTCATACACTATTTCCAAATTCCAGATAATAGAAATCTTCATCATAAATTTGAAATAGTTTTCCATGTATGTATATTTCTTATAAGCACATCGATATATTGTATACTGTATAGAATCCCAGCATCACTATAACACTCATCATATATTACCCTATTGTTATGAACACCTTTATATTTTAAAACAGACCTTGCAACTCTTAAAGCATATTCAGGCGAAAACTGTTTTGTATATTCCTCAATAATCCTATCATCTATGCAATTCTTTACTCTTGTTATGGAATTAATCGTATATACATTTTTATTCCTTCTAGCACGTTCTGCTACTGTCATCATTCTTAGTTTCCCTTCAAACTAGTTATTTTATCCTTTTATAATATATCATATACACAAAACAGAATCCAAAAAAGTCCCGTAGGCATTACTGTCTACGGGACTTTAATTCATATATTCAATTCAGATATTTATCAATTAGCAAACGCCCTGAGCTATCATTGCTTCTACTACCTTCTTGAATCCGGCGATGTTAGCACCTGCAACATAGTTGCCTTCCATACCGTACTCCTTAGCAGCGTCATCGATGTTGTGATAGATACCAACCATGATGTTCTTAAGCTTAGCATCAACCTCTTCGAAGCTCCATGAAAGTCTCTCTGAGTTCTGGCTCATCTCAAGTGCTGATGTAGCAACACCACCTGCGTTAGCAGCCTTACCACCAACGAATGGTACGTTGTTTGCCTGGAAGTACTCTGTAGCTTCGATTGTTGTAGGCATGTTAGCACCTTCAGCTACATACTGAACACCGTTAGCAACAAGCATCTTAGCATCCTCGATATCAAGCTCGTTCTGTGTAGCACATGGAAGAGCGATATCTACCTTGTACTGCCATACACCGTGCTCACCGTTCTTCTTCTCGAAGTACTTAGCTGATGGACGAGCAGCAGCATACTCTGTAAGACGTGCTCTCTTAACTTCCTTAACTTCCTTAAGAAGTGCAACGTCGATACCTTCCTCATCATAGATCCAACCTGTAGAATCTGAAACTGTAACAACCTTTGCACCAAGCTGCTGAGCCTTCTCTGTAGCGTAGATAGCAACATTACCTGAACCTGAGATTGCTACTGTCTTACCTTCAAGCTTATCGCCATGGCACTTAACCATCTCCTCTGTGAGGTAAAGAAGACCATAACCTGTAGCCTCTGTACGAGCAAGTGATCCACCATATGTAAGACCCTTACCTGTAAGAACTCCTTCATAGAGTCCCTTAATTCTCTTATACTGACCAAACATGAAACCGATTTCACGAGCGCCTGTACCGATATCACCAGCAGGAACATCCTCGTCAGCTCCGATATATTTTGAAAGCTCTGTCATAAAGCTCTGGCAGAACTTCATGATCTCGTTGTCTGACTTACCCTTTGGATCGAAGTCAGAACCACCCTTACCACCACCGATAGGAAGTGTTGTAAGTGAGTTCTTGAAAATCTGCTCGAAACCGAGGAACTTGATGATACCAAGGTTTACTGATGGGTGAAGTCTAAGACCACCCTTGTAAGGTCCAATAGCATTGTTGAACTGTACACGGAAACCTCTGTTAACCTGTACGTTACCGTTATCATCTACCCATGGAACTCTGAACATGATCTGACGATCTGGCTCTGTAATTCTCTCAAGGATAGCAAGCTTACGATATTTCTCCTCATCCTGCTCGATAACTGGACGAAGTGTACTAAGCACCTCTGTTACTGCCTGAAGGAACTCAGGCTGATCTGCGTCTCTCTTCTGTACTTTCTCAAGTACCTCATCAACATATGACATAGCTTTGTCTCCTTTAATATATTATTCTTTGGAACCCTATCCAATATTGAATTAGGTCACTTTATCCAACTAAAGCAGAATTATATACTATTTTATAATTGTTGTAAATAAGAAAATTAAGTTTTTTTGATTTTTTATTATTTTTTTAATGTTTACTTGACATAAAGTTGTGTTTTTTACGTTTTTAGGAACAAAAAGAGACGTTATGGTTTACATAACGTCTCAAACTAGTTAAATACTATTTTTATTCTCGTACCGATTTCTTTTCTAGATAATATCTCAAAATGTCCATTATGCTTATCAACTATCCACTTTGCAATCGATAGTCCAAGACCAGTTCCCTGAACTTTTCTTGTATCGTCCGCTCTATAGAAACGCTCAAACATATGTTTTACATCTACTTCAGCCATTCCTATACCATTATCCTGTACCTGAATGTAAGGCTGTCCTTCCAGAGTGTTAAGTCCAACAGAAAGGACTATCTCATCTCCTTCTGCTGTATACTTTGCAGCATTATCTACAAGTATACGCATAGCTTGCTTTATCATAGATGCATCAGCATTTAGACGAACATTCTGAGAAGCCTCAGAAAACTTATATATATGTTTCTCATCTATCATTAATGACTCTTCATAGATTTCTCTCATTATGTCATTTAGACATACATTTTCAAAAGTCATAGTATTTCGGCCCGCATCACCTCGCGCTAAGAACAGTAGTTGCTCAACAAGATGATTCATGTGATCAGATTCATTTTTTATGGCCGATATAGATTCTTCAAGGATTTCCTCATCTTCTTTGCCCCAACGATCAAGCATATTTGCATAACCCTGTATTACAGAAATTGGGGTTCGAAGTTCATGCGAAGCATCATTTACAAATCGAGCCTGCTGAAGATATGTGTCATGCATTCGACTGAGCATGTTATTCATTGCAGCTTCTATTCCTTGTAAATCAGAATCTCCAAGTGACATTTCAGTTGTCTGTTCTGGAGAAATGTGTTCTATTGCATTTTCTATAGTATGGAACTTTGCCTCATCAAAGGACATTCGACTCATTTCATCCGCACGTATGGCCATCTCATTTATAGGATTAAGCTTCTTCTTAATACCTCGATACTCACCATAATATGCAAATATAAGATTAAGACACTGGAATATTACAGCTACTACAATAAATGAAATGATTATATTAAACTGAATAAAAACATTCTCATTTATAAGTGTGTCTTTTCCAGAAGTTACCACATAGGTCAGGTTTCTTATCCCTTCTCCTCTTGTGGTAAGTATTCTATCTATATCTCCTTCCGCCCAATGAATTATCTTATCAGGCAGCTCCGTTCCAAAATGATTCCATTCTATCTGAAAAAGTGTCATAAGCGACAAAGCTATAAAAAGAAAAAAGTTAGCTGAAATGTATAACCCAAGCTTTGTTCTCACCAACTGCCCATGAAGACTTAGCGCTATAGATGACATATTCTTTTGTTCAGGGCTTTTTTTACTCATATCGCTTCTTATTCACCATTAACCTGCTATATTATTCAGACTTTATTACATAGCCTACACCACGAACTGTCTGTATCATTTTTATATTATATACTTCATCGATTTTCGAACGAAGATAACGCACATACACATCTATAACATTTGTTTCACCGAGATAATCATATCCACATACTTTTTCTAATAGAGTGTCACGAGATAATACTATATCCATATTTTCCAGGAGGACTCTCAGCATTATAAACTCTCTATTAGTCAGATCAACTGAGTGACTTGCATATGTTACGCTGTGCTTTGGAATATCCATCATAAGATTCTTCCATTGATAATGATCATCGTCTATTTTCCCTGCAAAGTCTTCCGCAGCAGATGATACCTCCGACATGCTTCCCAATCTAGAGGATACACCAGCATTTCCTGAAATACTAGCGCTATGAAGCTTTAGAGCAACACGTATTCTAGCTAGCAGTTCTTCGATTGCAAATGGTTTCGTTATATAATCTACTGCACCTGCATCAAGTCCAGATACTTTATCCATAACTGCATCACGTGCAGTAAGGAGGATCACCGGCGTCTCTTTCTCTCTTTTCAGACGTCTTAGAACCTCCATACCACTAAGTTCTGGAAGCATTATATCTAGTAATATCAGGTCATAGTCCTTTGCTAGAGCCATATCAAGCGCTGTTCTACCATCCAAGGCTTTATCTACCTTATATCCCTCGTGCTTTAGTTCCAGCTCTACGAATCTAGCCAACTTTTCCTCATCTTCTACTACTAAGATATATGCATCCATCCTATATTCAAAACCTCCAAGATTTAATCCTTATTAATCTTTAGCAGATTAGTTTTCAGGAGTATCTTCTACTGTACCCTCAACCGGGCCTTCTACTGTACTATCATTTGCTACTGTTGAAGTTGTATTCTGAGTATCATTTGCTGCTGAAGTCTCTGCTGCTTTGTTGTTGAAGCTCTCATTCCAACTTTCCTTTACCTTACCTGCAAATGTTGATGCCTGATCTATAACTCTATTAACCTCATTTGCATTATCCTTACCTACTACTGAATATCTGCAGTCAAAGAAGAGTGATATAACGATTACTATAAGAAGAAGTTCCCACGCTGCAAGCATAGCAATGATTGATATCCAAAGTGGAAGCTTGATAACTTCAACATCATTTCTAACCACTCTTACAGAATTATCAACCGTGTATCTGAATCCTCTCTTGATAGCAGCTCCAAGATCCTTGAAGAAGCTCTTACCTTCTGTCTTGTTTGTCTGATCAACTACCGCTGGAACATCTTTATAAGGTGATGACTCAGGAGATGTAGTAGTGAAGCTTGCCTGACTATTAACCTTTCCTGCTTTCTCAAGAGCGATAATTGCATCAAGCATATCTCCATTAGCTGCTTCAAGTGCATTCTTTGCATCCTCATAAGATACATTTGCCTTCTGTACTAACTTTTCAACTTTCTCGAAATCTACCATTTTTATTACCTCATCTTTCTTAAATATGTTTTATTTATTCGGTTCAGTTCCTTCTGTTTTCGTGAACCGTATTTCCTTTTGACAATACACATAATAAACTTAATAAATAAAACAGTCCTTTAAGAAAGATTAAAAAAAGATTAAAAAAATCGATTAATTATTTAAGCTTTTTATTCGTGATCCAGGTTTAATATACTTTCCATTCTGTCGTAATCAGTATAGAATGTAACACTTACGACCTTATTCGAAGCTGCGCTTATTGTAACAGCAAGACAGTCATTAGCTGATTCATTATAGTAGTAATAAGTATTAGCGGTTCCATTTGCAAGATCAACTACAGACTGTTCAAAACCTTCATATGCATAACGCATCGAGTTATTCGCAGTCGAGGATGATTGTCCAACTCCTACTCCAAAGAACAGATAATCAGGACAATCTGTATTAACACCTACTCTATGTTTATCTAATTCTAAAAGCTTAAGATCTCCGTTTGTGCGAACCTTTACATGTCCCCCGGTAATACCTGGGATTTGAGCAGCTTCTACAGTTATATCCTCAAATGAAGTATTAAGTTCTTTTGCTATCATTGCTTCAGGATAATACACAAGCTGTGATATCTCTTCTCCCGAGTTTTTAGATACGGAATGAACTCCTCTACTAACAAAGAAGATTATAAGAAGTAGTAAGACAACTCCCACCGCTCTTAGCACAAATGAGTTCATTATAGTTGCCGCTCTACTCCTATTCCTATCTGATACATCCAGATCATTAACGCCTGTTTCATCAAATAGTGATTTAAAGTTAACATTTCTAAGCTTATATGCGGCTGTTAATAAGACTGCAACTATAACAACAACAGCAGCTATTATATTGAAAGCAACAATATAAAGCTGAAGAAGTGATAGAACTATCAGTGCTGCCTTAACAACATACTTGAGTATTTTAAGGAAAACATAACCGGCACTTCCAGTAAAGTTTATATCATTTACTCTAGTCAGAATAAATTGAATAAGACTATTAATCAGGCCAGTGATCACTAGATATACTATAATTGCTATAATTACCTTATATATGTAATCTAGCAGAGAATCACTCTGATAATGGAGCCATCTCTGGATATCCACATATCTGATAACTCTGAGTTTTGCTACAAAACTAGCGTTCTCAACCAGTACCCACTGTACTATAGCAACACTCAGGATTATTGTATCTAGCGTAAATTCGATAGGTCTAAGAACAAGGCTGACAGTTTTTTTATCTCTCGAGCCCTTCTCAAACTGTATCTGTAACTTCTCAAAGAGCTTTTTCAGTCCAAAGCATACAAGGAAGTATATAAGTACAGCAAAGAAGAGTTTTGCAAAAAGGTCTATTAGTTCAGGACTTTTTGCATGAAACCACTGTCTTGTTCCAAATCCTTTCGTTAAAGATGTGCTTAAAGATAAAAACATACTACTTTTCATATTTTCTTTTCCCCTTCACATATGTGAATCACACTTTTTCCAGCATTTATAGTACCACAAACTGATATAAATCTCCACCTTGTTGAAAGATATATCAAATGCTATACTAAATGCTATGGATAATTCAGCGATTAATAATCTTTCATATACTATATATAAGATAACTTGGGATAGAATCTGGATATCTTTCTTTATCAAGGAAGTACCTAGTGAAGCAAATCTATCCCTTGTTAATTTGCGTGATAATACATCATTTACTCTTAAGAGAGAAGGAAACAGTGACGAATTTAAGCTAAATATAACTAATCCTGGCAACTGTGAAATGCTGCCAACCAGTATATTTAAGCTCTCTATCCATGATAACGGCTCTTCCACATCAAATCTGTCAGAATATGAAATGAGCCTTTCTGATTCCATCGATACAAGAACTCTATCTAGACAATTCATATATTTTCACGAAGAAAGAGCATATCGCGTCCAGTTCTCGAATAAAAATGGATTCAAGATAAAAACTTCTGATGTTGAACTGCCAATAAGTACTAAAAAGAAAATATCTTCTCTTTTAAGAAGAAGCAGGCATAATCTTGCAAAATCTGTGCTACGTCTCATATACAATACAGAGTATCTTCTCTTCCACCGTAAGGGAAGTACAGATATACACAAAATAAAGAATCCCCGCATTCTTCTTATGTCAGACCAGAGCGAAGAAATGGGATCTAACATGGCAGCTTTTAAAGAAGCTCTACTTCACGAAGGCTATCATCCTGAAGAAGCCCTAAGAGCTGTCACTACCCAACATTACAGTATTATGCACTGGATCAAGACACTGAAGAAGATTGCATCCGCTGATTTTATCTTTCTTGACGATCATAGCCAGACAACCGACTGGCTTACTATCCGAGGCACTATTATAACTCAGCTATGGCATGCTGGTGCTGGTTTTAAATCAACTGGCTACAGTCGTTTTGGAATGCCCGCAAGCCCAGCTCCTAAATCAGGTCACAGACAATATACCTATGGTATAGCTGGTTCAATGAAGATTCGTCATTTCTTCTCTGAAGTTTGGGGCATAAATGATGAACAGGTACTTCCAACCGGAATGCCAAGACTGGATATATTCTTAAATGAAGATTATAGAACAAAGAAAACTGAAGAGTTATTGGATAATTATCCTGTGTTATGTAAACCTTGTTCTGGAGGTACCTCAAAAGAAAAAAGAGAGAATATAATACTCTTCGCACCAACTTATCGAGGAGAAAACAAGCGTCAGGCGTATTTTCCTTATGACAAACTTGATATGAGTAAGCTTTACAAGTTATGCCAGGACATAGATGCTACAATTATCTTCAAAATGCATCCTTTCGTAGAAGAAAAGGTGCCTATACCTAAAGAATACCTCGACCGTATGGCCGATCTTACCAGCTATCCAAATATCAATGATTTATTCTATATTACTGACTTATTGATTACAGATTATTCTTCTAATATATATGAGTTTTCACTTATGAAAAAACCTATGCTTTTCTATGCATTTGACATGGAAGAATATACAAAAGAAAGAGGCTTCCACAGAGATTACAAGGATAATGTTCCTGGTAAAATCGTAGAAACCTTCGATGAGATGATAACTTCAATACGTACATCTGACTATGAGTTTGAAAAGGTAAGTGAATATCTAGACAAAAACTTTGACCATATAGATACCCACGCATCAGAACGTATAATAGATTGGATAATACGCGGCAGAAAGAATATTAGTAAATAACCTAGTAAGTTCTCTTCATGTTATTTACTATCTGCTTATAATTATTTAGGAGGTCTTGGTATTCACCAACAGCCTTACCTTTAAGCTTTCCGCTTGCTCTTTTTTCATCAATAAGATCCTCCAGCCACTTGATATTCTCAAGTGCACTAGACTTGTAATTGTTGCTAATATCAACTTGGATTTGATTAGCAACTGCATCTAATTCTTTATCTTTCTTACTAAATAATCCCATTTTAAACCCCTTTAAAAGTATAATTTGATAAGTGTATTTTGATAAATATATTTAAAAAAATTTTGATAAGTGTGTATAAACGTCAGCACCAGTCAAAGCTGCGACCAACAGCTTTTTGCCAACCGGCAAGACGTGTCTGTCTTTCTTCTTCAGTTATAGCAGGCTTATAAACCCTGTCTATACTGATAACTGTTCTGAGTTCGTCCCTTGAACTCCAGTATCCCGTACTAAGTCCTGCAAGAAATGCAGCTCCCATAGCTGTACTCTCAAGACAACTTGGGCGGGCTACCGTAGCATTTATAATATCTGCCTGTGTCTGCATCAGGAAATTATTTGCTGATGCTCCGCCATCAACCTTAAGCTCATTTAGCTTAACACCAGAATCTTTTTCCATAGCAGATAGCACATCGCTTGTCTCGTAAGCGATAGATTCCAGAGTTGCTCTGATTATATGATATTTATTTACGCCTCTGGTGATTCCAACTATGGTACCTCTGGCATACTGATTCCAGTAAGGAGCACCTAGTCCCGTAAATGCGGGAACAACATAACAACCATTTGTATCATTAACCTTAGTTGCCATGTACTCTGAATCTTCCGCGCTGTCAATAAGTCTCATCTCATCTCTAAGCCATTGAACAGAAGCCCCCGCAATAAACACTGAACCCTCAAGTGCGTATGTAACCTTACCATCTATTCCCCAGGCGAGTGTTGTTACCAGACCATTCTTAGAATACACAGGAGAATCTCCTGTATTCATAAGAAGGAAACAACCTGTACCGTAGGTATTCTTAGCATTTCCCTTCTCCCAGCACTGCTGACCAAAAAGGGCCGCCTGCTGATCACCTGCTATTCCAGCTATAGGTATCTCTCTACCTAAAATGTGTTTGCTGGCATTTCCATATACAAAGCTGCTATCCTTTACTTCTGGAAGAAGTGAACTTGGAATATTCAGCTCTTTTAGTATATCCTCATCCCACTTTAACTCATTTATATTATACATCATTGTACGTGATGCATTCGAATAATCCGTAACATGCACCCTGCCATGTGTAAGCTTCCAGATAAGCCAGGTATCAACCGTTCCAAAAAGAAGTTCGCCTCTTTCAGCTCTCTCTCTGACGCCTTCCACATTTTCTAGAATCCATCTAAGTTTCGTAGCAGAAAAGTAAGCATCTATAACAAGACCGGTCTTCGACCTTATAGTATCTTCGAGTCCTTTGGCTTTTAAGCTATCACAGTATTCCGCCGTTCTACGACACTGCCACACTATAGCATTATAGACTGGTTCACCGGTTTGTTTATCCCATACGATTGTAGTTTCACGTTGATTCGTTATTCCTATACCTGCTACGTCCTCCGCAGAAATACCTGCCTTAGCCATAGTCTCAACAGCAACTCCAAGCATAGTGGACCAGATTTCATTTGCATCATGTTCAACCCATCCAGGCTTTGGATATATCTGAGTAAACTCTCGCTGTGCCACAGAGACAATCTTTCCATCATGATTAAAAAGAATAGCTCTGTTGCTTGTAGTTCCGGCATCTAATGCCATAATAAACTTACTCACATTTCCCTCCTAATCAGTTTATAAATATCAAAAAATAACCGCTAAGTTCATTACCGGTTTCGTTCTAACATATTCACATGCGTATGCGTAATTATATGACTACGTATAGTAAAAGAATTGATATTTAGATATCGCCCTACTTGGTTCATAACTGTTCACCCAAAACTAAAGTATCCCCAAAATACCAAACCCACTATTATTATAAACCATTTCTATACGATTTCCAATGTTTTCCTATGATTTCTTTATCTAAGTTTTCCCCTATAACTATAAAGAGCTCCTGCCCCTCAGGACTAGGATTTATTCTGACTCCATGTCTTGTAGCATTTACCTGAAGCCAGGCATCATTCGACCTAATAAATCCCTTTATTCGAACAATACTTCCAGCTTCTTTATCATTAAATATACCTTTAAGAGTTTCCTCTAACGACTCTATATCAGTTTCAACATGAAAGAAAAAAGCTGAATCAAATGAATCTTCCACGCTATGAAGATTAATCATATCCGTTGATGTATAGCCACTTCTTGAAATCTTCTGAAAGTCCTCATCAGTTATACTTCCCTCATTCCATATATATAGATTGTCAAATCTTCTAGAACACTTAAAATCCTCTAGTCCTTCATTTATAAAATCCAGACATTCTTTCTTTATAATGCTCTCCATCTCAGATTTCTTCGACTCATCTAGCTGATCATACACTTCTTCTATCTTACTTAAAATGATGATTCCAGCCTTTGATAATTCTGAGATCATAATGTATCTTGCTGCATCTGACATAGACTTATCTATATCAGCTTCAACAATTGATATAATACTACCCATCTCATACCATCTATCAAGTGGTTCTTCATATAGCATGTCCAGAAAATCATCTACATCAAATATTCCTGACGGTTCGAGTATGACATGTGTATAATCCTGCATCGCCATAGATATAAGCTTAGTCTTGAGACGCCTTCTGGTACAATCTTTATCTCCACCTATAACCATCTCTAGATGACATTTATCTCCAAGAGATGAGCCAAGAAGTAATCTATCTACATTAATCGCACCATAATCATTAACTATGATAGCAACCTTCTCGCCACATCTCACTAGATAATCTGCGTATTCCTTAATAAATGTTGTCTTTCCCGAACCAAGAAATCCAGTTACTAAATCAATCTTTTTCATAAATATATTAACCTGTATAACCTATTACGCCACCAGTATGAAGCATAATGAAAACACCTACCACAAGTAGTACTGCTCCAATCGCTCTTATAACCGGCATAGAATCCTTTCTGCAAATCATATAAAGTCCAACCATCGGCATAAAGAAAAGTACTGCCATAACAAATAGTACTAATGAAAGAATCCTCTCCTCATTTAAACCATCTCTTCTCATCTGTTCTACCTCCTATATTTCGTAACTTATGATAGGAGTTTAACAAATATGCAGTCCCTTAAAGGGTACACCATGGATTAAAAAAACCAAGAACCTAAGTTCTTGGTTTTTGGTCATTCTCTAATATACTTCTTAGTTACCAGACATCTTGCAAAGTGCATTAAGTGCTCTCTGGTAATATGAAGACTCATCTGTACGATTATAATCATAATCATCTATATGTACTGTATCAGGATAAGCAACCTTACCGGGCTCAACAACATCCTTACCGATTGTAATCTCACTACCCTGCTTATTGATATGGAAGATAATTCTTACATGTGAATCTGTATGAGTTACCATACTATCATCATTTGTCTCATTCTCCCATGATACTGTAGTCTTATATCCATCACAGTATACATCGTACATACCATTACCAGCATCATCAACTGAAACCTTCTTGATTGTCCAAGCAGGGCCATCAGTAACATTCATCATCTGCTCATATGTTACCTTCTTATTCTTTGGAACAGTTGCTGCCTTCATAGTATTTACAATAGTTGCATAATTTGCATCTGTTGAATCCTGAATCTTAGCCTGAAGTGGGAACTTTATACTTCCCGGAAGTACCATGTAGATAACTACTACAAGTACTACTAAAAATATAATACCAAAAACTATTCTTCCTATCTTGTTTGCCATAACCTCTACTCCTTAAATAATATTCGCTATGAAAACCTTTAACTAGAAGATTTCCTTTTCTAATTGATATATATAATTCTCAATTAGCTGCATTCTCTTTGAATACTCGGTTCTCGCTGTCTCAGTCTTACAGCATCTAA
Source organism: uncultured Lachnospiraceae bacterium (assembly GCA_902760415.1). Lineage (GTDB taxonomy): Bacteria > Bacillota > Clostridia > Lachnospirales > Lachnospiraceae > Eubacterium_Q. The sequence goes on along the minus strand of CACWGK010000030.1, from coordinate 21,202 downwards.
CAAGTGGCTTGTACTGTCTGTAAAACTCCTTCACTCTGTAGTAAGCTTTCTTATAACTAGCATCACCATCAAGAGCCGTTGTCATACAATCCTTCATGATGCCAACCGCACCAACTTCATCGAGAAGATCTGCATCCATAACAATGCGACATTCCAAAGATAAATCCTTCTCACAATCCTTATCTGGACACATCATTATGATTTCCCCGACCTTAACGATTATCTCAGGATTAACACCGATACTATCCATATATTCAACAGCCACTTCTGCGCTGACTTCATTACTTGGTCTATCAGCTTCCCAGCCAATATCATGAAGCAGTGCCGCCAAGACTACAACATCCAAATCGCCTCCAAGCTTAGCCTGAAGTCGTATAGCCCATCGATAAACTCTCATTGTGTGATCATAGCTGTTCCTAAATGGATATTGTTCAGATCTATTATTTTCAGAAGCTGTCTTCTTGACAAACTCTATTACTTCTGAGTAATCCATTCCTTATACCCCTAACATTATAAGTAGTCGCAAAAACACATCTATTATCATAGCACTTTCTAATAATTATTGCCACATTTTTTTAAAGCCGCGCGACCAGCTTTGCAAAGCCCCAACGAGCGTTTCCTTAGCAGTTAACTCAATCCAGGCGACCTCACGGCGCACAGAGAGGTTCTACTTAGTGCTGCTTTGTTCCCAACCTGACACGGTTCATAGATTCCTGTCGCGTAAGACCTAAATATCAACGTCACTTTCTAAGGGCTGCCTCGCAAGAAACAGTTCGAGGCTGGCCATCACCCCTGCTATAGCGGATTGCAGGTACAGGGCACCGCTATCTCCCCGGCTGCGCGGAAGTTTTATAACTATTTAAGTATACATAATCCGTTGAAAACAGTCAAGCCCTCTGTCTAAGCTCCCTAAAAAATGACTTCAACATTTCTGAACATTCTGCCTCTAATACACCTTTTTCTGTATCTACTTGATGATTGAATTCCTTTATATCTAGCAGGTTTAATATAGATCCTGCACATCCAGCCTTGGGATTCATACAGCCTATAACGACCCTCGGAATCCTTGCCTGGACTATAGCACCTGCACACATCTGACACGGTTCAAGTGTTACATACATCGTGCAGTCCTCCAGCCTCCAATCGCCGAGAATCTTTGAGGCCTTTTTAATAGCCATAAGCTCGGCGTGAGCTAGAACCTGTCCCTCTTTGTTGCGTCTATTATAGCCTCTCGCTATAATACGTCCCTCACGAACTATAACACAACCTATGGGAACATCTCCATTTTCATATGCTTTTTGAGCCTGCCTTATGGCCTGCTTCATATACTTCTCATCTTCAGTCATAACACTAGTTCCATTCTAAGAGGTTAATTCATCTGATAGTGCAGCAAACTGCTCTAGTGTCAGAGCTTCGCCTCTAACTCTGGTATCAAGACCCATAGCCTCAAGTGCTTTCTCTACGTCTTCTCTTGAAAATGCTACGCCATCGAAATTAGCAACTGCATTTGCAAGAGTCTTTCTTCGCTGATTAAATGCACCTCTTATCAATTTAAACATCTGTGACGGATCCTTCACTGAAACAGGTGGAGTCTCCAGTCTCTTTAGATTTATGACCGCCGAGCCTACATTTGGTCTTGGCATAAAGCAATTTGGAGGAACATTTGCAGCGAGATACGGCTCAGCATAATACTGTACAGCCAGAGACAGAGCTCCATAGTTCTTACTTCCTGGAGCCGCCTGCATTCTCTCAGCCACCTCTTTCTGTATCATAACTGTTATAGACTGAGCTGGAACACCTGACTCTAACAGACTCATAATGATAGGTGTTGTTATATAGTATGGGAGATTTGCCACAATCTTAAATGGTTTACCACCAAAGATCTGCTCTGTATCCTGCTTCAGGATATCTCCATGTATAACTCTGACATTATCATACTCCGCAAGAGTCTTACTTAAGATAGGTATCAGCTTATCATCTATCTCAACTGCCACTACTTCACCAGCAGCCTCAGCCAGATACTGCGTTAACGTACCAATTCCAGGGCCTATTTCTAGGACCCTGGAATTCTTGTCTAAATCAGCTACCGAAATAATCTTATCAATCACATGAGAATCAATAAGAAAATTCTGTCCATATTTTTTGTGAAAAGTAAATCCATTTTCCTGTATAACCTTGATGGTTTCCTGTGGATTACTTAGCATTTTATTCTTATCCATATATCTTCCATTTACAAAATGAATCTATTGCAGCTCATCTTCTCTCTTTGAGACAATGAGCTCATAATTGATGTCCATAGTCATGACATCATCAAGTCCAGCTTCTCTGAACTTCTTCTTGATACGAGTAGTCATCATATCAATATATTCCTCTGTCATCTTAGGGAACAGAAGGAAGAACTGATTACTTCTACTCTGGAATACAACATCACTACGTCTAAGAGATGCAACGATAACCTTACCAAACTCCTTAACAATCTGGTGGAAATGTTCTTCACCGATATTATCAGCAGTAAGATTAAGAGTTATAAGCATCTTAGCTGCATCCTCGCCGTATGTACTGATATATCTTCTAATATATCTATAAACGATTCCAAAGTATACGCTATCAAGCCACATAGCTCCATGAAGTTCGCTATCCTCATCGAGCTTCTCAGTGATCTTACCAATATCATATACCATTTCTCTATCCATAGGTGATGGCTCATAGAATGAACAGCCATGATTACCCAGCTGTTTAGCTGTTGCCAGTGCTTTATCAGCTTTATGGAAGAGATCTTCATAGTTATCGCCAAACTCTGGTACAAATACAGCACCAGTAGAAACGCCAAGAGATACGGTATTATCCGCACCTACAAGATCAGTTATATAATAAGCAAGCTTCTCATTGATATAAGCCGTCATAGCGATAAGTTCGCCCTTATCCTTAAGGTCCTTAGCAAATATGACAAACTCATCTCCACCTAGACCTGCTTTAATGTCATCCCCCTCTGTAACCTTATCGATTACCTGGATACATTTCTGGATGATCTTGTCTCCTATCTCCGTTCCATAAACTTCGTTGAAGAGAGCAAAGTTGTCAACATTGATGAGTGCCAACACTCCATTCTCGGTCTTACAGGCTGTTGTTAAGCTTTCAATTACAGCGTTCATATTATACCCCTTTCAAATCCTGTTGAACCCCTATTTCAATCATAAAATACCACTTCAATTATATTATGAGTCCTACCATATGTAAAGAAAAAACTGAAAGCATAAAGCCCTATAATCGATATAATCTTAAGGCATTTTTATACACTGTTTCAGCAACTTCTTCTGGAGATATTTCCTTAATTCGAGCTATCTCATGTATAACATATGGAAGGTATCTTGAATCATTTCTCTTACCACGATTTGGTGAAGGCGTGAGATACGGACTATCAGTCTCAAGTACAATTGATTCCAGAGGAATACTCTTCACAGCTCTACGAAGTTTCTTAGAGTTTTTAAATGTTATAACTCCTCCTATTCCGAAAAAGAAGCCCATCTTTAAGAACTCACGACTCATCTCCTCTGAATATGAATAACAGTGTACTACTCCTCCAATCTCTTCAGCATGTACTGATTTCATAAGCTCGATAGTATCCTGAGCTGCCTCACGACTATGAATCACTATAGGTAGACTAAGCTCCCTCGCTAGTTCCATTTGACGAACAAACCATTTATGTTGCAGATCTCGAGCCGGTTCATCATAGTAATAATCCAGCCCTATCTCACCGATAGCTACGACTTTATCATTTTCCTTGGCAAGCGTGCGAAGGACATCTATATCCTCTTCCTTCATATCCCCAACATGATGAGGGATAACTCCCACAACACTGTACATGTAATCATACTGGCGGGACATTTCCGAGGAAGTAACGGAGGACCTTATGCTACATCCGATATTTACTACATTTGACACATTATACTTTTTCTCAACAAATGTGCCATCTTCCGCCTCATATTCTAGGCTTAAATCCTGTAGCAAATCCCCCTCCAACAATTCCTTTCTATCGTCGTTAAATGCCTCGTCATCATAGTGGGCATGAGTATCAAATATATTCATAAATGTAAGCACCTCTTTCTTAACAGAATCTATCATATTTATATAGCAATTTCCTTGTATTATTATATTAAATCAGCTATAATGATTAACTGTGCTTTTTAATATAACACAGTTATATTATCCTATAAAAGGGATATTTTTCAGGAGGTAATTATGGTATCAGAATTCTATAAAGAGATGACTGGTAAAGAATCAGTCATTCGTCAGTTTTTTGATTTTGCTCGTGCCAGAGCAGCCGAGAAAGGACCAGATAGTGTGTTCAACTTTTCTATCGGAAATCCTTCAGTTCCAACAACTGACAGCTTTACTCAGGCACTTATAGATATCGTAAAGGAAGGCGACCCTGTTAAGCTTCATGGTTACAGTCCAACCCTTGGACAGGATTCAACCAAGAAGGCTATAGCAGATTCACTTAATCGCCGTTTCGGTATGAATTATACAGCTGCACATATCTTCCCAACATCAGGTGCTGCAGGTGCATTGTCACATGCTATCAGATGTGTTGCAGGTAAAGGAGAGGTTGTGCTTACATTTGCGCCTTTCTTCCCAGAGTATAATCCATATGTCAGTGGAACAGGGGCTACTCTAAAAGTTGTTCCTGCAGATTACGATACTTTCCAGATTAACTTTGAGAAGTTTGAGGAAATGTGCGACGAAAAGGTAGCCGCCGTCCTTATCAATTCACCAAATAACCCATCGGGTATCGTATACACAACTGAAACTATCGAGAAGCTTGCTTCTATCCTTACAAAGAAGCAGGAAGAGTTTGGTCACGAGATATTCCTCATCACAGATGAGCCTTATAGAGAGATTGTCTTCGAAGGTGTGGATAGTCCATTTCCTTCAAAGTTCTACGACAACTCAATCTGCTGCTACTCATTCAGTAAGTCACTTTCACTTCCTGGTGAGCGTATCGGATACATGGCTGTTAATCCTGCAGCAAAGGATGCTGACCTTCTTGTTCCTATGGCTGGTCAGATATCACGTTTCACAGGTCACAACTGCCCTACAGCATTGATGCAGTTTGCAATCGAGCGAGTTATAGATGAAACTAGTGATCTCAGCATTTATGAGAAAAATGCAAATCTTCTATACGAAGCTCTTACAAAGATTGGTTACAAGGTAGTTAAACCAATGGGTACCTTCTACATGATGCCACGCGTTCCTTCAGAGAATGGAGATGCAAATGAGTGGTGTTGGAAGGCAGCTCGCGAGCTCGGACTTATCACAGTTCCTGGAGACAGCTTCCAGTGTCCTGGTCATTTCCGTATCTCTTACTGCGTACCTACAGAAATGATAGAGAAGGCTATTCCGCTCTTTGAGCAGGCTTACAAGTTTTAATATAAACCAACAGGTTACAAAGTAAGTTACAGGGGAAATATTACTTTGGAGGGAAGATTACAACAATGAACAGCGATAATACCGCGAGCATGGATATAGATATTACTGCAAGCGTAGATATGGGACCAGAAAGACTAGCAGGAATACTTGTCCACCCTACTTCATTTCCAGGACCTTATGGAATAGGTGATCTTGGAAAAGAGGCATTTGACTTTATAGACTTTATGGAGCACTCCGGAATGAAACTATGGCAGGTTCTCCCTTTGGGACATACCGGTTTTGGTGATTCGCCTTACCAGCCATTTTCTTCATTTGCAGGTCAACCCCTTATTATTAGCTTAGATCATTTAAGAGAACTCAATCTTCTAAATGATGATGATTTTAAAGATATGCCACAGTGGAATCCTGAAGATATCTGCTACGGCGATGTAATACAGTTCAAGACAGAACTTTATAAGAAGGCCTACGAAAGATTCTTAGATAAAGATATCCATGATGGATTTTCTACAGATAAAGAGCTGATGCAGGCATATGCTGATTTTAAAGAGAGAAACAAAGACTGGTTAGATGACTACGCTCTCTTTATGGCCGGCAAAGATTACCATAACGGTGCACCTTGGTATATGTGGAAGGATAATTTAAAAAATCCTACAGCTGCCCAGAGAGCCAAATGGGAAAAGAAACTTGCAAAAGAAATCGGCTACTACGAGTTCCTTCAGTTCTTCTTCGACTATGAATGGTCTAAGTTAAAGAAGTATGCAAATGATAAGGGCATCCGCATCATCGGTGATATCCCTATCTTTGTTGCGTTAGATAGTGCAGATGTATGGGTTAATAAGAAGCTCTTTAGCTTAGATTCAAAGGGCTACCCAACTGTTGTTGCTGGTGTACCACCAGATTATTTTTCAGAAACAGGTCAGTTATGGGGAAATCCATTATATAAATGGTCAGAACATAAAAAGACAGGTTATGAGTGGTGGTTCTCACGTATCAGACATCAGCTTCAGTATACCGACTACCTCAGAATAGATCATTTCAGAGGTTTCGACAAATACTGGGCAGTCCCATACGGTGAAGAGACAGCTATCAACGGAAAATGGATGAAGGCTCCGGGAGAAAACTTCTTCACAATGCTTGAATCAACTCTCGGTTATCATATGCCTATCATAGCTGAAGATTTGGGTGAGATTGATCACTCAGTAGTTCAGCTTAGAGACAAGTTTGGCTTCCCAGGTATGAAGATACTTCAGTTTGCATTTGAGAATCCAAACGAGAACAACTTCCTACCACATAACCACGTAAGAAACTGCGTATGTTATACTGGAACACACGATAATGATACTACTCTAGGTTGGTATAAGAATTGTTTCGAGCAGTCTCGTGATAAGCTAAGAAGATACTTCAGCACAGACGCAAGCGATATCTGCTGGGTAATGATAAGAGCATGCTTCGGTTCTGTTGCAACTATGGCTATCGTACCTATGCAGGATGTATTGGAACTAGATTCCTGGGCAAGATTCAACACACCAGGTATTGGTGAAGGAAACTGGTCCTGGAGATACAAAAAAGAAGCATTAACCGAACATCTCTCAAAGCGACTCTACGAAACCGCAAAGATGTTCGGACGTTAACAGGAATGCAGAATTGATTTATATGATTCGTGACTGCTTGCAGGCTAAGAATCATATATGATCAATTCTATAGTCCGCAACGCGGACATTGCTGGACAAGTCGGTACGAAGTGCCGACCGATTGCGAAGCAAGCGAGTCCAGCAATTGGCATTCCTGTCAACCGTACCATCAAGAATTAAATAGGAGGCACATATGATTAGACTCATTTTTGCCGCAATATATGCATTTCTTTCTGTAGTTCTGCTCTATCCTTATCACATATATTTAAGGATTCTAGCAAAGAAGGATCAGAAAAAGAGCTGGAACAAGAGCTGGAAGCTAGTACGAAGCTTCTTCAAAGGAGTTCTTAATATTGCAGGAACAAAAGTCGATGTTAGAGGAGCCGAAAATCTTGAGAAGATTCCTAAGGATCAAGGCGTTCTCTTCATAGGAAATCACAGAAGCTTTTTCGATATTATCATCCTTCAGACTATCATTGATAGACCTATGGGATTCATAGCTAAGAGTGATTTAAAAAAGGTTCCACTTTTCAGTAGCTGGGTTGTTGATATCGGTTCTATCTTTATGGATAGAAAAAATGTCCGCGCCGGTCTTGAAAGTATTAATATTGGAACCGAACATATAGGAAAGGGCCTGTCACTTGGTCTATATCCTGAAGGAACAAGAAGCCACACTAAGGAGCTTCTTCCCTTCAAGAAGGGTGGCTATCGTATGGCTAAGAACTCAGAAAGTCCTATCGTACTTGTAGCAGCTACAGGTACAGATGACATTTTCGAGAACAATAAGCCTGCTGCTCTTCGCAAAAAAACAGTAATCTTTGAGTTTAGTGAGCCTACCTATCCTCACAAGCTTGATAAGAAAGACTGTAACGATTTCTACGATGAAATCCCAGCAAAGCTTCAAGCTATGCTAGATACTCATGAATAAAAAGGAGAAACTTTATGATATTAGTTAGTACAGCAATTATTATTGCCAGCATCGTTGCCGTAGTATTAGTAGGTGCTATGGTTGCGCTCTACTTTGTAGGAAACAACCTACAGAAAAAGCAGATGGAACAGAGAGAACAGATTGATGCAGCTTCACAGCCTGCTACCTTGTTCATTATCGACAAGAAGATAATGCCTATGAAGGATGCAAAGCTTCCTAAGGCTGTTATGGACCAGGCTCCAAAGCGTTATCAGAAGGCTAAGGTTCCAGTAGTTAAAGCAAAGATAGGTCCACAGATTATGACTCTTATCTGTGACGAAGCTATCTTCGATGATGTACCACAGCACGGCGAAGTAAAGGTTATGCTCAGTGGTATCTATATCACTAGCGTTAAGACTCTTCATAAGAAGACAAAGCAGATGCAGCAGCAGGAAGCTGAGAATGGTAAGAAGCGTAAGCTTACACTTCGTGAGAAGATTCTTCGTAAGCAGGCTGATTATCAGAAGCAGCTCGACTACGAAATGGAAGCTAAGAAGAGTAAAGAAGAGATAAAGAAGCAAAAAGCTGAGGAAAAGAAGAAACGTGACCGCGAAAAGAAAATTACCGTATAATATATATAATCTTATAAAAGCTCTCGGTGTTCTTCCGATTATCGTACTAATCTATGTAGTTGCTTATTTTGCTGCATTTGCTGTCACAGTTATGACAGGCGGCGTAGATGTACTGGATGCAGATACAGCTATAGTAAATGAAGGACTTTTCAACTTCCTTCGTTTTACTCTAACACTCATAGTGCTAGGCTGGATCTACATAAAGGATTTCTACAGATATGAAGACAAAAGCAGCGAAAAGGAAGTAGACGAGAGAAAAATCTCAGTAAAGAAATCTATAAAGTACACTTTTCGGCCAAGCAGCATTGTTATAATGCTGCTGGCCGGATTTTGTATACAGCTTGGCACAGATGGCATACTTTATATACTTGGTGAACTCTTCCCTACTACATTTGCCTCCTATCAACATATGATGGAGACATTTACAGGAAGTATATCACCGCTCTTTATTATCACTACCATCACTATAGGTCCTATAGCTGAGGAACTCGCATTTAGAGGACTGATTCTGGGATACTTTAACAAAGTCCTGGGAAATTCAAAAAGAGCCCTGATAGTAGCATGTACTATCCAGGCTCTACTCTTTGGTTTATATCATATAAATCTCGTACAGATGTGTTATGCATTTATCTTCGGAATGCTCTTTGGTCTACTAAGCATACGCTTTAAATCACTGGTTCCTTCAATCTTTTTACACATGATTGTTAACGGAAGTCTATATGTTATACCAGAAGCATTCTTAGGAAATATCTATCACGCTGCACTCGTTGCAGTCATATCATTTGTCCTTCTTGCGGCAGGTTTAATAATCTTTATTACACGTGCCTCTGAGAAGACATCTGAATAAGTTCTTCAACATATTCTTTCATAGAATGTCCTGCACTGTTCATAAGCATTGGATACATGCTTATGGCAGTATGACCAGGAATCGTATTAATCTCATTAAATACAACTCTATCTGTATCTTTTTCTAAGAAGAAATCAACTCTGGAGAATCCAAATCCATCACAGGCTTTAAAGATTTCTACAGCTTTTCTTCTTATCTCTTCACACTTATCCTCAGGGACATCTGGATCAACCACAGTAAGTGAATCCTCATTATTATACTTTGCATCAAAGTCGTAGAACTCAGCAGCAGCTACAATCTCACCAACTCCAGTAGCAAATGTATTATCTCCATAACCAAAGACTGCACATTCAATCTCTCTACCATTAATTGTTTCTTCAACAAGAATCTTGCTATCATGCTGTGCAGCAAGCTTA
>CACWGK010000030.1:0-11250 GCA_902760415.1 uncultured Lachnospiraceae bacterium | reverse complement strand
ACCAGCACATGAAGGCTTAACAAACATAGGATACTGTCTAGCTGCTTCAACCTTCTTTACAGTCTCCTCAATATATTCATCTTTCGTCTCATAGCTTCTCACGCCTATATAAGCAGCCTGTTCTACCCCTATAGAATCAGCTATAACCTTTGTAAAGAACTTATCCATTGTAATAGCTGATGACAGATGTCCACATCCCACATATGGAATATGAGCCATTTCAAACAGACCCTGAATCGTTCCATCCTCGCCATACAATCCATGAAGCATAGGAAATGCTACATCTATCTTTCTTTCTTCATAAGAAGCCTCTCCTGCTCCGGAGATACGCTTTATAATAATAGTATGACTTGTATCAGGAGAAATGATAGCAGCAGTCTTACCGCTCTCCCAACTTCTATCAGCTATGGTATCTTTATCCTCAACAAGAAGCCATTTTCCTTCTTTTGTAATACCTATATATGTAACATCATATTTATCTGGATCCAAAACTCCTGCCACTGTAGCAGCAGATACACATGATACGTCATGTTCACTGGACATTCCACCAAATAAAAGTGCTAACTTAGTTTTTTCCATATTTTTATACCTCTTAATCTTTATGTATTACCACGCTGAATGTTTATTCTCCCTCACCGATTGCTATACTTGTGTAATATACCTTTGATACACCAGCTTTCTTCAGGGCCTGAGCACATGCCTCTATAGTTGCACCCGTTGTATAGATGTCATCCACAAGAAGCACTGTTCCTATATCCACCTGCCGCTTTACTGTAAAAGCACCACGGAGATTCATTTCGCGTTCCTCCGGAGTAAGCTCTTTCTGAGCCACCGTATCCGAAACCCTGTCTATTATATCACTCCTTACAGGGATATTCATCCTCTTTCCTAGAAGTCCAGCAATCAGCTGAGCCTGATTATATCCTCTGGAAGCGAGTTTCTTCTTATTTACTGGTACTGGGACCAATGTATCTATTCCTAGCAGAGCAAAATCTTTAGAATACCTTTCATATATTGCATTTGCAAAAAAGGATGCATATTCCTTCTTCCCCGCATATTTGAGTGCCATTATAGAATCCGTAAGCGGCGGAACATATTTATATACCGGAAATCCCTTTTCGTAAGATCTAGGTTTTCTCCTGCAGTCTGCACAATATTCTATATCATCACGTAGAACCTCTTTGCCACATTTAAAGCAAGTAGGCGCCTTGATAGGTCTAAGCTTTGTACGACATTTATCACAAATATGACCACTTCCTGTTGTAAGCACCGTATCACATATGGCACATCTTGGAGGAAAGAATAAATCGAGAAACTTCTCATGTGGCTTTAATCTACTCATCTCTAAATCCATCCCACTCTATATCTTCATCATAAAGTGACATATACTCCTGACTCTCAGACTCAGCCGCCATTTCCATAATTCTATCCTTAAATGTGGTATATCTTCGCTGTTCATATGTATTGTCTATCATTTTATTAACAACAGCCAGATTACCAACTATTACAACAAGCTGTTTTGCACGAGTAACTGCTGTATATATAAGATTACGAGTAAGCAGTTTATCTGTCGCCTTAAATGCTGGAATAACCACTGCAGGATACTCTGAGCCTTGCGATTTATGAATAGTTATAGCAAATGCATGTTCCAGCTCATCCAGCTGATTATAAGCATATATTACTATCCTTCCATCATCGAAGGTAACTTCTACTTCTTCGTCGAAATCATTTACCTGTGTCAGGATACCCATATCACCATTAAATACGCCAATTCCTTCATCTAGTACAACGTCACGTTTCTTGCCAGTATATACCTTCCACTCCAGCTTATAGTTATTACGAATCTGCATAACCTTATCGCCTTCGCGGAATACCACATCTCCCCTATCCTTTTCCCGCTTATTCGGAGCCGGAGGGTTTATGGTAGCCTGAAGTTTCTTATTAAGAGCTTCTACACCTAGATCATACTGCCTGGTTGGCGTAAGAACCTCTATATCAAGAGGTGAAACATTTAGATAATTTGAAAGATCATGATTTACCAGTACAGCACATTCATCCGCTATCTCTCTATTAGTATTATGTGCTATAAAGAAGAAATCCTTTGAATCATTCTTTATCTCCAGATGTTCCCCCTTCTTTATCTTATGAGCATTTTCTATAATTCTACTATCATCAGACTGACGGAAGTTCTTATCAAGTGTAGTCACCGGAAAACATTCGCTGTCTATAATATCATGCAGTACATTTCCAGCACCAACAGATGGAAGCTGATCTGTATCGCCCACAAGCACCAGGCGCATCCCCTGAGTAAGAGCCTTAAGTAATGAATAGAAAAGTGACGAATCCAGCATGGACGCTTCATCTATAATCACCACATCACTATCCAGCGGATTTGTGGTATTTCTTTGAAATCCTGCCGAACGTTTTTCATTTGTCTCAGCAAGCTCACCAGAGAACTCAAGAAGTCTATGAATCGTCTGAGCCTTATAGCCTGTAGACTCAGTAATACGCTTAGCCGCACGGCCTGTAGGCGCAGCAAGATCTATCTTATCCCCTCTATTCTCATAATACTTTATGATTGCATTTATGATCGTAGTCTTACCAGTTCCAGGTCCACCAGTTATAACTGATACGCCAGAACAGACCGCATTATAAACTGCCTCGCCCTGTTCTTTAGCAAGCTCGAGTCCCAGTTCTTTCTCAACATTCTTGATAGCCGCCTTAACTTCCGACTCTTTGACATCATAATCAAGCTTAAGCCCTAGAAGTCTTCTGGCACTATCCAGCTCCATGAAGTAATTCCACTTTGCATAGACGATGCGACTCTTCTCAGCGCCTTCTGTCTCAACCTCTTTTACAATAATTGAGGTATCTCTTTCCATTTTAAAGATTACATTATCCAGACGTTCTTCAAAATCCTCATAGGATAATTCTGGAGAAATGAGATCATACACATTTCTTTTTAGTTCATTTTCAGGTAGATATATGTGACCAAAGCTCATTATGTGATTCATTTCAAATAGCACAGCCGCAAAGATTCTTTCCTCAGAATCTTCTGGAAGTCCTGCATTTAGCGCCAGCTTATCTACTGTCTTAAAGCCTATTCCAGACACACGCTCGGCTATCTCATATGGATTCTTCCGAACCACATCATATATATCTTCACCAAACTCAGAATATATCTTCAGAGCCATATTCACGCCTATGCCATATTTACCAAGATACATAATGACACCGCGATATGACTTATTCTCTATGTAACTTACCGCAATCTTATTTGCTATTCTCTCGGATATTCCATTTACCTCAGCGAGACGTTCAGGTTCCTTCTCTATAATTCGAAGTGTATCTTCACCAAACTTCTTTACGATTCTCTTAGCCAGCACTTCGCCTATGCCTTTAATGATGCCTGAACCCAGGAACCTAGCGATTCCCTCTATATCAGTAGGCATACTGAGTTCACATGAGGATATCTTAAACTGAAGATCATACTGAGGATGATGAACATATTCTCCCTCAGCCTGAATATACATTCCCTCAGCTATGCCAGGAACATTTCCAACAGCAACCTCATCCCCATCTAACTGTTCTATGACGAAAACTGCGTAAGCTGAATCTTCTGAATTATATATAATCTTACTTATATAGCCCTCTAATATCAAAGTTTTCCCCTCTAAACCAGAGTAGGAGTGGATTTATCCACTCCTAACATTTGTTCTATAATAAATCTTGTTCTGCCAGGTAATCTATATACTTACCTGTACCTACTGCTACAACTGACATTGGATCCTCAGCTGTAACTGTTGTAATGCCTGTCTTTTCCTCTACTAACTGTTCAAGTCCATGAAGCAAAGAACCACCACCTGTAAGAACTATACCTCTATCTGCTATATCAGCTGCAAGTTCTGGAGGTGTCTTCTCAAGTACTGCATGTATCGCTTCAACTACTTGTCCTGTTGGTTCTCTAAGTGCTTCTTCCGTCTCATCAGAAGTTATAGTTACTGTCTTAGGAAGACCAGTTACCAGATTACGACCACGAACATCCATCGATATATTCTCAGGTCTCTTATAACTTGTTCCGATATTTATCTTAACCTCTTCAGCACTTCTCTCACCAATCAGAAGACTATGTCTCTTACGAAGATACTTTATGATTGCATCATCAAAATCATCTCCAGCAACCTTGATAGATGAAGTAACAACAGCTCCGCCCATAGATATTACAGCTATATCTGTTGTACCGCCTCCGATATCAACTATCATATTACCAACAGGTCTTACTATATCTATACCTGCTCCTATAGCAGCAGCAATAGGTTCTTCAACTATATTAACGAATCTTGCTCCAGCATTATATGTAGCTGTCTCAACCGCTCTTTTCTCAACCTCTGTAGCTCCTGAAGGAACACATATTGAAATTCTAGGACGTCTACCAAAGAAATTACGGCCTATAGCTTTCTTGATAAAGTACTTAATCATCTCCTCAGCCTTGGTATAGTCAGATATAACACCATGCTTAAGTGGTCTTACAGCGATTAAGTTTCCTGGTGTTCTTCCCAGCATAAGTCTGGCTTCTTCACCTATCTCAACTATCTTCTCTGAATCTTTATCATAGGCTATAACTGTAGGCTCGCTCAGTACAACTCCTCTGCCACGCACATATACTAGAATATTAGATGTACCTAAATCGATACCAATATCAAGATTTGCCATAATTAATCCTCTCTATAAAAGCTTCTTTGATAAGCATAAAGTCTTCTTTAAACTTCTGGCATAAGGATCAGGATCTCAACCTTCTCTAAATCCTTCCACCTCATGTTATACTCTGCAACCTTATAGTTGCCTCCAAGCATATCAATATACCTTGTAAAAACTTCCTTGTCCATACGTACTGGAATAGCCTGTGTGGCACTAAGTTTTTCAAGGCCTCCCCTCATATCGGGTACAAGTCTGTAACTATTCTGTCCGACCATATCCGCACCCAGTTTATTCTTAAGGGCAGGATTCATATACACAATACTTCCATCTATTCTTCTTCTAACAAATATATATTCCGGAAGCAAATCAAAAAGCTCAGTAAATAGCTTTATATTCTTATTTCCTCTGTAGAGCCTTTTCTGTATTGCAGTTGCACGGGCTATCATACTAGTAATCTCTCTACCAAAGGTCTTCTCTTTGTCTGACCAAACTCTTTCCTTAGTATTTTCAATAAATATCATACGGCCCTGATACTCATCCTTGATAATAACAGGAAAGACCATAATTGCCTTTACATTTCCTCGAAAGACTTCAACTCTAAGGCGATTGGTCATATTAGTTTTATCAACTATGAGGCAGTCTCTTTTAATCTGATTCTGAATATCTATATCATAATGGTCACTGTCCCAGGAAAATGCGGCTTCTGCCTCTTTACTCTTACCGCCCTTAGCCCAGTAATCAACAAGCTTCATAAATCCAGGTCTATCTGTATCTATAGCATAATAAACCATATAATCTACATCAAGAAGCTCACCGACCCGATCATATAATCTAAATATACTCTCTCTATCGCCACTATATATGGCATCTAGAGCCTTGCTCATAATCTCTTTAGAGCTATGCTCAAACTCATACTCAGTCTTAATATCTTCTTCTTCGACAGTTATAATAGAATTCTCATAGAGTCTTGTTATAACCTCTGACAAAGCTCTTGCAGTCAATGACATATGATCAAATGCTTTAAAAAGCTTCTTATTCTGAGTTTTATTATGAGCATATAGAATCCACGCTGCATAGAAGGTGCCCTTAACAAATATAGGAGCTGCAGCAAAACGACTATCTGGATTACCATCATCAATCTCAGAATACATAGCCTGCTTAGAATCCACTATGCAATTAACTGTATCAACATATACTTTCTTATATCTTGGATTCAACATTATCTCATGAAACTCACCAAGATACGTAGATGGGCCTGTGGGTTCAATAAGAATATGACCATTTATATCGACTACAACACTATACAGCTCGCTGACAGCAGCAAAACTGTTTACTATCTCATCGACATGGTTCTTCATAAGGAAATCTTTCGATATCTGATTGCTTCTTATGCTTTCTTTCAACCTTCAGCCTCCTTCCATATCATGTTAACACATATAAACGGGTAGCCACCATAAATACTAGCCAGCTACCCGATTATCATTCAAATATTATAAGTATAACTTATTCTGCATCACTAGATGACACACTACTACTTAAATCAGAAAAAGCGCTATCAGTAATCTTTTTAGTTTCGTCAACGGCCTTGTTAACGTCTGTAAGAGCTGTCTGAAGCTGTGCCATAAATCCACCGATTGAATCGAACTCTCTCTTAACGATAGTTCTGTTCTGACGAATCTCTTCTCTAGTCTCAGCCTTCTGCTTCTCGCACTCAGCTATTGTATCTTCCTTAAGTCGTGCACAAGCTGCTTCTGTCTGACTCTTTAAGTTCTCACAAGCTGCTTCTGTCTGAGTTCTAAGATTCTCACATCTTGTCTCAGTCTCATAGCTTAACTGATCTGTCTCTTCCTTAGTCTTTCTCTTAAGACTCTCACACTCAGCATATGTTGTCTCCTGCTTCTCCTGACAACTGCTCTGTGTCTGTGAAAGGAGTCTATCACATTCCTGCTCTGTAGCAGACTTAAGCTGCTCACAACGAGCATTTGTTTCTTCGATCATGCTCTTGCACTGCTCAGTTGTTTCAGCCATCTTAGCATCGCAATCAGCTGTTGTCTTCTGAGTAAGAGCATCAGCACTCTCTCTAGCAGAAAGAAGTGTTCTTGAAATAGACTCATATCTTGAAGCTGACTCTATCTCTCTTGTCTTGTATCCATCAAGATCTGTCTTCAGCTGTTCAACTTCATTCTGAAGCTGTTCATTTACAGACTTGAGATTATCTATAGTACTCTTGGACTCTGTCATGTTAGCTTCACGCATCTGCTGAAGTCCCTTTACTGCCTCGCTTAGCTTTGTAGCATCATCTTTAAGCTTAGCAATCTCGTCCTCATACTTCTTTTTCAGTTCTGATACATAGGTTTCAGTCGCATTTTTATCATATCCACCAAAGGATACTGTCTTTATATCTAATGCCATCTCTAATGCCCCTTTCACTAAAAAATCCTAGACTGTAGTATAACATACGTAGGTATATTATGCACTTTATTTTTTCAAAAATTCTTATACCAAATGACCCTTATCTTCGATCACTTTAATCACTGAATCAACGTACTTTTCACACATTTCATCAGTCTCTGCTTCAACCATAACTCGGATAACCGGTTCGGTTCCAGACTCACGAACAAGTATACGTCCTGAGTCACCAAGTTCCTCGGCAACCTTGGCTACAGCGGCCTGAA
The DNA here is from genome assembly GCA_902760415.1 of uncultured Lachnospiraceae bacterium. Lineage (GTDB taxonomy): Bacteria > Bacillota > Clostridia > Lachnospirales > Lachnospiraceae > Eubacterium_Q. Next base: position 3,877 of record CACWGK010000030.1, on the reverse strand, counting down.
CATCAGGATCATTCTGTGCTTCCGGCTTACTCTTTACACGAACATTCTTAAGTACCTGTGGATAGAATACAACTGGAGCTGTAAGCTCTGACATAGGCTTCTCCTTAGCAAGCATTACCTCCATAAGCTTAAGACTTGTCAGGATTCCATCACCTGTTGTTGCATATTTTGTAAAAATAATATGACCAGATTGTTCTCCACCGATACGATTTCCAGTCTGAACCATATTTTCATATACATACTTATCGCCAACATCTGTCTTATCATATTCGATACCGACTTTATCAAGAGCCTTATATAGTCCGAAGTTACTCATAACTGTAGTAACTATCTTGTTGTTGAGAAGCTTTCCACGTTCCTTCATGTATAGGCCATATACATACAGTATGTGATCACCTGTTAGAATATTTCCCTTCTCATCTACAGCTAGACATCTATCAGCATCTCCATCATAAGCAAATCCAATATCAAGTCCCTTCTCAACCACAAACTTCTGAAGATGTTCTATATGAGTTGAACCACAGTCTGTGTTGATATTACATCCATCAGGACTATCATTTATTACATATGTCTTTGCACCAAGGGCATCAAATACACCCTTAGCCACCTGCCATGCTGCACCGTTAGCAACATCAAGTCCAACCTTTACATCCTTGAAGCTGTACTTGCTCATAGAGATAAGATATCCAATGTAACGATTACGTCCAGCAACATAATCAACTGTACGTCCTATATCATCCTTCTTGGCAATAGGAACCTCTACCTTACCATCAAGATATTCCTCTACCTTAAGGATAGTTTCTTCATCCATCTTCTCACCATTTCCATTAAGGAGCTTTATACCATTATCATAGTATGGATTATGAGAAGCAGATATCATGATTCCACAATCAAAATCATCAACTCTTGCAATATAAGCAACTGATGGGGTTGTTGTTACATGCATAATGTAAGCGTCCGCTCCACTAGCCATAAGACCTGTACATAAAGCATACTCAAACATATATGAGCTTCTTCTAGTATCTTTACCAATAACGATCTTAGCTTTCTTTCCTTCCTTGGCCCCATAGTACCAACCCAGGAAACGACCAATCTTTACAGCATGTTCGAAGTTCAGATCTACATTTGCTTCACCACGGAAGCCGTCTGTTCCGAAATACTTACCCATTTAATTAATCCTCCTTATGAATCACTACTCCATTATCTTTCCAAATGGACTTTTCAGGAACTACACCTCTTACACATGAGGTAGGATATACATTTGAATGTCTTCCTATAACTGTTCCAGGATTGCAGACTGCATTACAGCCTACTTCTACATAATCGCCCAGCATAGCACCGAACTTCTTAACACCTGTCTCTATGTTCTCTGTGCCATCATGCACTACTACAAGCTTTTTATCACTCTTAACATTACTGGTTATACTTCCAGCACCCATATGACTGAAGTATCCAAGTATAGAATCACCAACATAGTTGTAATGAGGTGTCTGCACGTGATCGAAAAGAATAACATTTTTAAGTTCTACACTATTACCGACAACGCAGTCGGCACCTACAAGCGCCGAACCACGTATAAATGCACAGTGTCTAACTTCTGTATTTGGTCCTATAATACATGGAGCTCCAAGATATGCTGACGGATAAACAGTCGCTGTCTTATGAACCCACACATGTTCTTCTATCTCTTCATACTCATCTGAAAGTGTAGGTCCAAGCTCCAGAATAAAGTCCTTGATTCCCTTAAGAGCTTCCCATGGATAAGTAAACTGAGAAAGATAATCCTTTGCTAATGTATGATCGAGATCATATAGATCATTTATAGTATACATATCTAATTATATCTCCTTTAATTATTCTACTGTAACTGACTTTGCCAGGTTACGAGGCTTATCAACATCAAGTCCCTTTGCATCTGATGTGTAGTAAGCAATAAGCTGAAGTATTACTGCTGTAGCAAATACACCAAATGTACTATCTACTTCTGGGATATATATCTGCTTATCACATACTTCCTGGCTTTCCTTCTTGCCTTCCTGACTGATAAGGATAACATAGGCGCCTCTTGATTTAACCTCTCTAACATTTGAGATAACCTTTGAATATACATGTTCTTCTGTAGCGATAGCGATAACCGGTACATTTTCGGATATAAGTGCTATAGTTCCATGCTTTAATTCTCCTGCAGCATATGCTTCAGAATGAATATATGATATTTCTTTCAGCTTGAGTGATGCCTCAAGGCTGAGTGTATAATCTATTCCACGTCCGATGTAGAACACATCTGGAGCTGTCTTTATATGATTTGCAATTCGTCTGATATCATTTGAAGCTTCAATTGTCTTCTCCATGATTGCACCAACACCTGAAAGTTTTGTCATAAACTCTCTAGCTTCATCTTCAGACATAACGCCCTTCACCAGACCAAGTCTAGCAGCAAAAATATAAAGTGCAGCTATCTGAACAGTATAAGCTTTTGTGCTGGCAACAGCGATTTCTGGACCCGCATGAGTATAGAGAACATAGTCGCTCTCTCTTGCAATAGTTGAGCCCTTAACATTTACTATCGAAAGTACCTTGCTTCCCTTCTGCTTTGCAAGACGAAGAGCTTCAAGTGTATCTATAGTCTCACCAGACTGAGATACAACTATAGTAAGTGTCTTCTCATCTATAATAGGATCCTTATATCTAAACTCTGAAGCTATCTCAACATTAACTGGCACGCGAAGCTTTGTCTCTATAAGTGACTTTCCAACCATTCCAGCATGCATAGCTGTACCGCATGCTACTATAACAATGTTTTGAAGATTCTTTAATATATCATCATCTATTCCATCATCCTCAAGGAATGGAAGTCCATTCTGAACTCTAGGAGAAACTGTTCTTTCCAGAGCTTCAGGCTGCTCATTGATTTCCTTAAGCATATAATGTGGATATCCACCCTTCTGAGCTGACTTGATATCCCAGTTAACTTCAAGAATCTCAGGCTCAACCTGACGTCCCTTAAGATCACGTACTAATATACCATCCTTAGATAACTCAAGTACATGATACTCAGGTACAACAAAATACTTCTTGGAATAATTAATGACTGCTGTAAGATCTGATGCGATGATAGAGCCGCCTTCGAAGGAAGCTGCAACCATTGGGCTGACATTTCTAACTGCAAATATCTTGCCTGGCTGATCATCAAACATTATACATAGAGCAAAGGAGCCAGCTAACAGTTCAACTGTCTTCTTGATAGCCTTAAATGGATCTCCCTCATATATCTTATCTAGAAGAGCGGCTACAACTTCTGTATCCGTCTCTGAAACGAGCTGGTTCTTAAGACCAAACTCAGTTGTAAGTTCTTTGTAATTCTCAATAATACCATTATGACATAGCGTAACTGAACCCTGTCTATGAGGATGTGCATTTGTCTCTGTAACACCACCATGAGTTGCCCATCTGGTATGTCCTATACCACAAGTTGCATCTGTCTTATCCTCTTCAGCCGCCTTAGCAAGCTCCTCAACCTTACCAGTTCTCTTCTTCAGAATTATACCTGTCTTTGGATCAAGTACTGCAACTCCAGCACTGTCATAGCCTCTATATTCCAGCTGTTTTAATCCAGCTATAAGAACATCCTTTGCAGGTTCATTACCTGTAAATCCAATAATACCGCACATATCATATTCTCCTTTCGTGCACACAAATTATAGTGTCAGTAATGACACACTAAAACATTGCACGTTCTATATCCCTCTGTTCTACAGTTGCCTGCAGTTTTTAAAGATATAGATTACGAATGTGCGAGTCCGAAGGAGCATCCGCCGAGTTTTTTCGAGCAGACAAGATGTCTGTCGTTTCGATAACTCCTTACCTCGTCGATGCA
>CACWGK010000029.1 GCA_902760415.1 uncultured Lachnospiraceae bacterium | reverse complement strand
CTTATAGATTTTGATAAATCCATACTTGATTACCTTCCTAAGGAAAAGGTGGAAAATCTTTCTCCTGATCAGAAGGCTATATTTGATAAGATAACTATTCATAGACTACTTACTATGTCTGTGGAGGGATTTCCATTTAGGCCAGAAGGGGACACGTGGCTTGATTATGCCCTTTCTAGTAAGATAGAGAGTCCTGAAACAAGGTCATTTAATTACAGTAATATATGTACATTTCTAGTAGGCGTTGCTCTTACTGAAGCTCTTGGGGAAGACTTGGGAGAATTTATAGAGCGAGAAATCTTAAAACCTCTTGGAATCACCCGATTCGAATATGGAAGAAGTCCAGAAGGATATTTTTATGGAGCATCCAAGATGAAACTTACAGTTCATGACCTTAGTAAGTTTGGCCTTTTACTTTATAACAAGGGAATCTATGATGGATATAGAATTGTCTCCGAGGAGTATGTGGAGATGGCTACATCCGTTCAGCAGATGAATAGAGAAGGAGGCTACGGATTCTATATCTGGAAATATCGTGACGGCTTCAGCATTAACGGAAAGTGGAAGCAGAAATGTTATGTGCTTCCAAAGAGAGGGTTAATAGTAACCTACCTTTCACATATTGAAGATGATTCCCATGATCTACTGGAGAGTATGGAGAAAAATATACTTGGAATAATATGATATCAGAGTATGCAGTAAATGAAGCGGTTGCAATAATGCAACTGCTTCATTTTTGCCATAATTCAACTTTATACATTTTCGAACTGTCTTATTACAAGTCTTTGGTGTATACTAAGAGAAATGTGTAAGGAGACAAGTGTATGGTTAAAGTATTAAAATATATAATCGGAATCATATTAACAGTAGTACCTTGTGTGGTTTGTGATTATTTAATTCAGTATCCGCTGTATAAGTTTGATGCAAGAGAGACACCTGTGTATAAAGCGCTTTTGTTACTTGCGTTATGTGGAGTAGCTGTAGTTTTGGTATATGGTGGAGTAGTATTATTAAATAAATATTTTGAGTGGCTTTCAGGAAAGGATATGGCGCGGATGCTTAGTTTTTCGTCACTTATTCTCTTTTGGATCATGCTATTTGTTTTTGCAAGGATTCCGATACCTTATTCTTGGATTCCGTCAAATAACGAAATGGCATTTGGCTTTGGACAGTTTCTTATTCAGATTTTTACTATGGTACCATCGCTTATCATTGTTATAATATGTGTGATATATTTAAAAATCGAAAAAGCAAAAAGAATAAAGGGTCGTAAGTAAAAAAAGGAGTTTATACTTATGAAAGAAATAGTATTGGGAAGAACAGGTATTAAGGTTCCGCAGAATGCATTCGGTGCACTTCCTGTCAGAAGAATGGCAGGGGCTTATGATGAAGATTGAGGAATGTGTAAAATGGGAATAGAGGATTTTCTTGCCAGTGGTAATGAAAGACTAGATCAGCAACTTAAGTTTTCGGCTGAGATAGATAAGATGACCGGGATAATCAGGAGGACGTCACTTATCGATAAGAGTAGAAGGGAAAATGATGCAGAACATTCCTGGCATATAGCTACAATGGCGATGCTCTTTGAGGAATATGCAAAGGAACCAGTAAATGTACCTCGCGCTGTAGAGATGTGTGTGGTACATGATCTAATAGAAATATATGCCGGTGATACATTTGCGTATGATGTTAAGGCGAATGAAGATAAAGCCGACCGTGAGAAGGAGGCGGCAGATAAACTATTCTCGCAGCTCCCAAAGGAGCAGGGGAAGATGATAAGAAATCTATGGGAAGAGTTTGATGCTATGGAAACTCCTGATGCAAAATATGCGGCCTGTATGGATAGACTTCAGCCTTTTATGCATAATTCTTTGACGGATGGATTTACATGGGTTGAGAGTGGAACTAATAGAAAAGTAGTTGAAAAACGTATGGCAGTCATAAAGGATTTTATGCCTGAAGTATATGAATGGATAGAAGCTAATATTGATAGGGCTATAGCGATGGGTTGGCTTAAGGAGAGTTAAGCCGAGTTTTTTGCATCTTAACTTAATATTTTAACCACTTACCTTGATATGTATTACAAATGTTTTCTTTCTTGATATAGTGACATCACAGCAGGGGAACTGCTGAGAATATATTAAGAAGGAGGATATGAGTATGATATCGAGGTTTTTTTGTAGTAAGTGGTGGCATCTCTTTGTAGCATTTTATATGGTGGCTATTCTAGCATATATCATATTTTTTGCAGTAACACAGCATATTCTGATGGTAGGTTTTATGGTTTCAACATTTTTTATGCTGGGTATAGAGATATGGATATTCGTAAATGTGGAAAAAAAGACTGGAAGAGCGGATATCTCATAGTGCTACAGTGATTTTGCTGTGGATGTTTGCCGGTTTATTCTATATAATTGTTATTACGAATTTTAAGAAGAAAAGTAGACTGATACCGGCTGTGCTTGGAATGATAAGCTTTATTGCTGCAGCTATTGTCATGACTCCGCTTGACAGGTATGTGAAGCTGATGCTGCACACTTCGCAGATAATATCTTACATTCTGCCGGTATTAATGTTTGTTATTTTCTATGTTATAAACATAGTATGGAGGAAGAAAGTTGAAGGTTGATATAAGCATTTCACCGGAGATAAATGATCCCTTTGTGGTCATACATACTAAGGAAATGACTGACGAAATAGTGTCTCTTGCTAAGGATATCTCTGAATATACTTCTGGCGGAAAGATCATCGGTAATTCAGAAGATAAGATGATAGTTCTGGAGGCAGATACTATAAGTGTCATTCGTGTGGATAATGAGAAGGTCTATGTTGTTTCTGAAGGCGTTACTTACAGAGTTGGAAAGAGAATGTATGAGCTCCTGGAGATACTGGGGAAAGACTTCATGCAGGTTTCAAAATCCGCCAGCATAAATCTAAAGTATCTTAAGAGTGTGGAACCATATTTTAATGGAGTGATGGTACTGAATCTGAAGGATGGTGAAAAGGAGTACATCTCTCGTAAGTATGTACCGGCACTTAAAAAATATCTTGGTATATAGATTAAGAAAGGATAGATTCAATTATTTACTGATAATTGGATTGGGGTAGATAATATGAAGATAATAAAAGATGTTATGAAATCAGCACTTATCAGTATTATGATGAGCATGTGCATATTTGTGATAGTGGGAGTAGTATTTGATCAGGTAGGAAATGGCGTCTTTAAGATGGAAAACTATCAGTTTACTAAGATGGTACTTGCCTGTGTGATTACAGGACTTGGATTCGGTGTACCGACATTTCTATATTCACTCGAAAAAATACCTATGTTTCTTGCTTCTATAATCCATTTGGGAATAGGATTTACTATCTACTTTTTGGTGGCTGCAACAGTTGGATGGATTCCTACTAGTGCAGGATTCACAGCAAGTCTTATAACGATAGTAGGTGTAATAATTGTGGGAGTTGTAATCTGGATATGCTTCATGAAGTATAACAAGAATCTGGCTGCTAGAATGAATAATGCACTGGATAAAATGAATAACTAACTATATAAAGAAAATGATACAAACATAAAGATTCTAATATACTCATTTCAGTGGTTGTTATACCATGATATAGAAAATAAACTGGTATCGCCTCAAGGCAGAAGAGAGGTTAAAATGAGTAAAATCAGATCGAAGAATATACTTGGTATCTTTGCGATACTAATTATGCTTCATCATCTGGGACAGAAAGCATCAGCGTTCTGGGTGCCGGCAGAGTTTCGTCGCCATGGACTAGAAGTTTTTGTTCCAATTGGATATCTTCTTGTGTCATTTTTCTTTTTTTGTTCTGGTTATGGACTTATAAAGAGTGCTAGAACTAAGGCAGATTACTTTAAGGGATTTTTGGTAAAGCGACTCAATAGAATCTTGATGATTTTTGTAATCACGGAAATCATTTATTGGGCAGTAAGATTTGTATATGGAAATGTATCACTTCCACTGAATCCTTATTCTTGGTACGTCTATGCAATCATTATTCTATATATTGGTTTCTTTCTTATATATCGAAAAGAAAGTAAAATGTCCCTCTTATTTATGGGACTTTGGATTCTAGGCTATACGGTTATATGCTACACATTGATAAAGGGAAACTGGTGGTTTAATACGGCTCCGGTTTTCCTGTTAGGAATCTATGTAGCGGATCATGAAGAAAAACTTGTAAAAAGAAAGAAGCTTAAAATCGTTATATTTGCTGTTATATTTTTAGCTGCATTTACTGTATCAGAACTAGCGGATAAGATATATGTAATGTTACATATGACAGATTATGGAGTAGTAAACTTCTTCCGGGTATTATTACAGATAATTGCTTGCTCATCATTTAGTATGGGCCTATATCTGTTACTAGCGGATTCGAAGGAAAAAGATTCAGCGAAAGATTCGGTGGAAGATTCAGCGAAAGAAGAAGTTTCAAAAGAATCTATAGTTCAGAAGGTGCTTTCTTTTTATGGCAGCGTGACGCTGGAGTTCTACCTGATACATGGCCTCTTTGTCCAGATATTTGGACATCATTTTATAAATGATTCTACAAAGCCTGTTTGCTATATAGAAAATATTCCGCTATATGTTATCGTTACATTTATACTCGCTACAGCTTCTAGTTTTGCACTAAAAAAGGCAGGCGATGTCATCGAATATTTTTATGGCAAATCTCCAATGTTTAAGAAAATATTTAGTGATCAGAAGAAGACTTGTATAGTCCTTGCAATTCTTTTTGTCTTGATAACAGTAGGATATTCAGTCCATAGGCATAGAATCTCGAGAGATGTTGAGCCAGATATGACGAAGTATCAAAATGAGTACATTACGTATGTAAATGTTAAAGGAACGGATATAGCTGTATATACCGCAGGGGAAGGAGATTATACAGCTGTTCTTCTGGGAGCTGACGATAATCCTTGTTCGACCATGTATCTTCGGCCGCTGGCAGATAAGATGGAGAGTAAATGCAAGGTTATAATTATAGATTACCCTGGTAAAGGTTTTAGCGGTGATATGGAGGGAGAGCGAACCACAGAGTTCTATGCTGATCTGATTCATGACACACTTGAAGCTATGGGAGTGACAGATCATATAATACTTGTCCCGGATCAGTTATCGGCTATATATGCTTATAGAGTGGTGGAGAAGTATCCGGAGACAGTATCGGGAGTTATGGCGATAGATGGTGCTATACCAAAGCTTGCCACGAGATTCCTGGATGGAAACTATAGCTCTGTATATGAATATAAATGGTATATGAAGAGAATATCTCGTCTGGAAAAAATCAATCAGTGGCTTCTTAAGACGACAGGGTATATAAAGTTTCAGACACCAATATATGAATATATGTTCTATGGAAGCGGCCTCAAGGATTATTATCCGGCCATGGAAGAAATGCATATAAGGAATTATAATAATCAGGCTCATCTAAATGAGAAGGAAAATGTGTATGACAACTGTGCTGCGATGGAAGGGTACAAATTGCCTGAGGATTTACCGGTTGCTTTCTTGCTTTCGGATTATATAAAAGAAACTAAGGTATATGGAGTCGACTGGCAAGTCGAGTATGGAAAAATGATAACCAACAAGGACTTGCAGGATATAACTATAATAAGTGGTGATCCGTATGCGGTATATTATAACCCATCAATATATTCGAAGAAGCTGGAAGAGTTTATAACTGGAAGATTGTCAGATTGATAACTAGATGGGAGTCATGTCTTGAAGTAATTTCAAGATATGGCTCCTTTTATTATGCCCTATTTTACTAGCTTTGTAGAACTATTTTTTATTTCGTTGAATTTAAATTCAAAAAAATGCTTGACATTTGATTGAAACTTAATTATATTGAATACAGATTCAATGAACAACGATTCAAGCGACGAAAATAAAATGAATAGGAGAAGAAAAATGAAAATAATTGATGTGAAGGCAAATGCAAATGAGAAGGTTATTGTTATCGGTGGTGGAATCGCAGGATTAACTGCAGGAATATATGCTCGCTTGGCTGGATTTGATGTAACTATCTATGAGAAGAATGCTATCCCTGGTGGTGAGTGCATAGGATGGAACAGAAAGGGCTATCATATAGATAACTGTATTCACTGGCTTACAGGAACAAAGAAGGGCACAGAACTATATGAGGTGTGGAAGGCAACAGGCGCTCTATCAGATGATACAGAGTATGCCAAGATAGATTCATTTTATTCAACTACTTATGAAGGAAAGACTGCTACTCTTTGGAATGATCTTAAGCGTACTGAGCGTGAACTTATAGCTATATCACCTGAGGATGAAGAAGAGATAAAGAAGTTTATTAAGTTTACTGAGTATTCAAAACAGTGTCAGATACCTGCTAAGAAACCTATGGAAATGTGGACAGTAAAGGACTACATCGAAATGGGTAAGAATATGGCAGACTTCCCTAAGGTTATGAAGGAGTTTGGTACACTTTCACTTGAAGATTATAGCAAGAGATTTAAGTCTCCGCTTCTTCAGAGACTTATGTGTGACTATCTTCCAAAGCAGTATACAACATATTCCTTCCTTGTATCATATGCGACTATGGCAGATGGTAATGGCGGCATTCCTATGGGAGCATCACTTCAAATGTCACTTCGTATGGAGAAAAGATATAAGGAACTAGGTGGTAAGATATGCTATAATACTAGCATTGATGAGATAGTACTGGAGAAGAAGAGTGCAGCAGGTATTAAACTTGAAGATGGTACATTTATCAAGGCTGATTATGTTATACCTACAGTGGATGTTCATTTACTCTTTAATAAGTTCCTTCCAAAGAGTTATATGCCTAAGGAGCTTGCGGTTGCTTATGATTCTCCAAAGGTTTATCCAACCTGCAGTGGATTCCAGGTAGCTTATGCTGTAAGTGAAGAGTATTCAAGAGGGGAGACATTATTTATCGATATTGATCCTATAAAGGTGGGAAGCAATACATTTAAAAGAATGTATGTTAAGGCTTATGGCTATGATCCTATATTTGTTAAGGATGGCAAGCAGGTTATTCAGACTTGTATATCACAGTTTGATGAGGATTTTGAGTATTGGAAGAGTCTCTCGAAGGATGAATATGAGAAAGTCAAGGCGGAGCTGATTGAAGAAATTGGTAAAAGAATCGTTAGGGAACTTCCTGAACTTGAGGGTGATCTTGAGTTTTTAGATGCATGGACACCTATTACATATGAGAGATATATGAATGCTTATCACGGAAGCTATATGAGTTTTATCGTCACAGCAGAGGGTAAGCAGATAAAGATGAAGGGTAAGCTTAAAGGGATTAATAACCTGTATGTAGCTGGACAGTGGACTAATTCACCAGGTGGTCTTCCTGTTGCTGCTACAAGCGGTAAGTTTGCTATCCAGAGAATCTTAAAGGATAAAAAGCAGAGTATAGATATATAATAAAAAGGGAAATGGGGATTATGACAAGAAAAGAACAGAAGGAAGAACGTAGGAAACAGATTCTTATGACAGCTCTTACGCTGTTTGTAGAGAGGGGATATTACGATACAAAGATTACGGATATAGCTGCGGCGGTTCCTATGAGTACTGGACTTATGTTCCATTACTTTGCTTCAAAGGAAGAGCTGCTTCTCGAACTTGTTAAAATGGGAGTTGAAGGAACCAAAGTCGTTGGGAGCAAGTCGGAAGTGCCTCCTGAAATGTATCTAAATGGTTTTCTAACACAACTGTTCGCGTATGTTAAGGAACAACCATGGGTGTTCAATATGTTTGTACTTATGGGGCAGGTTAGAAGAGTGGGGATGCCGGAGGAAGCAAGGAAACTTGCTCTTTCGATAAATACCATTGATTCCACTGCTTTGATGATAGAACAGGGACAGAAGTCGGGAGTATTCAAAAAAGGTGATGCAAAGCTTATGTCTCGATGTTTCTGGGCATCTGTTCAGGGTATCATGGAAGAGATGGCGATGGATAAGGAAATGAGGATAATTAAAACGCTTTAATTCTTCTGCTTAATCGGAAGGAACTTACTAAAGGCAGAAGTATCTTTCCGAAAGCTATTACATTTACTATAAGCGCTCCGGTCCAAGCGGCAACTTCTGCAAAAGCGGCTGCTCTAAAACCTAGAGTTTTTATAAATATAGTTATCACACCAATTCTAAGTGCCATTTCCAGAACACCAGACCACATAGGAGGAACAGGGTGTCCCATTCCCTGGACTGCGCTTCTTATAACGAAGAGACAGTCAACGGCGATGATAGTCATGCCACAGATTGGCAGGTAATCGCATACAAGTCGTATAGGAGTCTCTCCCTGTATGAGAAGCTTTGCAAGAAATCTAGGGCAAAATGTCATAACTGATCCAAGAGTAAGATAAGTAAATAACGAAATTGTCAGACATACCTTGAGTCCCTTTAGGATTCTGTCATATTCTTTTGCACCGTAATTTTGACTAGTGTATGCGCTCATAGCATTTCCAGCTGTAGATGCAGGACACATGAAGAGGTTCAGGTATTTGCTGCAAGCTGAATATGCTGTAGTATAATCAGTTCCAAGATCATTTATGTAGTGCTGAACCACCATACATCCTATAGCTGTGATAGAGTTCATAAATGCCATAGGTAGACCATTACTGAAAAGAGCTATATATACTTTATGATCGTTCTTAAAATCACTTTTCTCGAGCTTTATCATTTCAATCTGACTAAGACGTCTTAGACAGATTATTGAAGAAAGAACCTGTGATACAACTGTAGCAATCGCTGCACTTTCAACTCCCATATGGAGCACAAAGATGAAAAATGAATCAAGCCCCAGGTTTACAAAAGAAGAGAATATAATAGCTCTAAGTGGAGTCTTGCTGTCGCCAAGAGCTCTAAGGGTAGCAGCACTTACGTTATAACATATTGAGGTGGATATACCGCCGAATACGATATAACCATACTTGAGGCAGTTCTCCATAAGTGACGGATCAGTCTTCATCAGTCTGAGCAGAAATGGAAGAGCTGTTGTACTAAATGTTGTAAGTATGATGGCCAGTATGATAGCGAGTTGAACAGTTCCAGCAATTCTGTGACGAAGCTGTTTTATATCCTTTGCACCGAAGCTCTGAGCTATCGGAACTCCGAATCCGTTGGCGAGACCAAATGAGAAACCAACGATAAGGAAGAAGAGAGAACTCATATTGCCAACAGAGGCAAATGCATCATCTCCGAGGCCCTTTCCTACGATCATTACATCTACGAAGTTATAAAGTTGCTGTAGCATACTGGTCAAAAGAAGTGGCCAGTAAAAGTTCAGAATATGCTTCGTGGGATTTCCAGTTGTAAAGTCGATTACTTTCTTGTCATTCATAATATGTGCCTTTCAAAATCAAACTATTAGTAATACTTCCCCCAAATAATCCTCGTATAGTTTCCCACAAAAAAAGTCTACAAGGTCCTTCGCCTTGTAGACATTCTAAACTTGTTATAAAATAAATTATAGTTGGTTTTTACTTTGTTTTGACCATTTTTTATTTAAGTCTATTAGAAAAAAGACTTATGATTTCGCATTTGAATGAAGCTTACGATATTCGCGCGGCGTCCAACCAGTTGTTTCTCTAAATATCTTGTTAAATGTAGTAGTGGACTGGAAACCAGCTGAAAAGGCGCAGTCTGTGATGGACAGTTTCTCATCAGCAAGAAGGTTTATAGCATTCTGTACTCTGATATTTGCAAGGTACTGAGGAAATGTCATCTTGGTATATTCCTTGAATATCTTGGAGAAGTAGAAGGGACTCAGTCCGGTTACTGAAGCGACATCTGTCTGAGATATATCATCAGAAGAGTGTTCAGCTATATAACTACATGCAGTTCTGATATACTCCCAGGTTGCATCTGAAAACTGTTCATTTCCTATAAGCTCGCGATGTTCTTCAAATATATATTCACCCACAAGTAGCAGGATGTTATATATAATAATCTTGCATTTTGTTTCTACAAAATGCTGATTGCTTTTATATACTTCCATAAACTCGTTTATTAGAGAGGTAATCTTCTTCGCAAGCTCGGGTTCCTTTTTCTTTGAAATGTAATGACATTTACTGAGGAATCTGATGGCAGTGGCAATATCTGTACTATTTTCGACAAGACTAGAAGAAAATTGTACCAAAATGTAACCTTCATCCGGAGCTTTCTTGATCTCGTGAAGCTCTCGTGGCCATACCAGCAGGATATCTCCGGGCTCTGGAGTAAAACTCTCATCGCCTATAACGTATTCGCATCCTTGCTTTAGTACCAGAATAAACTCTGCTGAGTTATGCCAGTGAGAAGGAAACTCATTTGGAACATTCTTCTTAGCGAATGCTACGCCATGTATAGATTCATAATTAATTATCTCTTTATTCATATATTTATCATAGCAAAAAATAGTCAAAATACAACAATAATTAATAAGTACGATTTTATTTTTTTAAATTAGAGAGATATAAATCATTAATTAGCGGGGGCTTGCTTTTTTAACCAGTGAAGAATTTTATAAAATATTATGTTGTGATGTGAGCGTTATTCTATACTTTTAACTCCCACATCAGAAGATAACAATTTACACTACTAATATTTTTAAGAAAGAGGTATGAAAAATGAAAACAAAAACGAAAAGGATGCTTATTTCGCTTGGGGCTGGAGCTATAGTTGGATGTGCGCTGATTTTTGGGCAGTCTATGCATAGCAAGAATAATGCTGGTGTATTTTTTGATAGGCTTTATAATCAGACAACTACTCTTCTTAGTAGAGGAGAGAGAATATATCTAAGTGATGCTGAAAATGTGAGTGACAAAGTAAAAAATGAAAAAGAAGCTATAAAATCTATGAATGGTGGAACCTTTCCTGATGGGAAGAAACAAATGAATTATTATCTGACCCATAGAACTCAAGGTGTTAATTCTAGAGGAATTAACTCTATTACTGGAGAAGAAGTAAATTATTCTGTATATGATTTTTATGATGAGAGTGGCAATAGCATCTTGGTAGAGGATGAGCTTCTTTTTGCAAGAACAGATAATGATTATGAGATGAAGGGTGCCCTTTATTATACCTGCTCTGATACTAAGGCAAAAGATATGATGAAAAATGTTCTTGAGAAGCGAAACTATGATTTTTATGATCTTAAGTTCCGTATTACAGGGGTATATCTTAAGGGTGAAGAGTTTGTTCCTGAGTGTATTGAATATAAGGATGAGGATGAAGGAGGTACATTTATTCCTTTGTATAATCTAGATAAGACAGAAGCTGATATGAAGTCAGAGGGGTATCAGAAGTACGATGTGGATGTAACCTTTGAATATAATGATGCATTTCCTGATGGTGATGGTTTCTGCTACTGTAAGTCTATGGATCCTACAAAAAAAGCAAAAATGAAGGAAATGTTCGATAAGGTTAATGAAAAAGGTAATTATGATAATATGATATATGAGGATAATGGTCCTTTCGGAAGAGGGTTCTTTGAAGTATCTAAGATAGAAGAGCCTTATACAGGTTCTGTTTATTATGCACTATGTTTTGATCAGACCAATACTTTATATGAATCAATAGATGGTGAGGGATATCCTCGAGCAATAGGTATATTTGGCTTTATTATATATTTGGTAGAGTTTGCTGCGGTAATTTCTGCTGCTGCTATTGTTGGAGCTGTGATAAACCGTAAGAGGGGCTAATTATTCTTCTAGAATATCTATATAAAATGTGATAGTATCTTGAGATGAAAAGTAAGATATTTAAATGATTTAATAGATTGGAACAGGTTTATATATGTCATACGAGAGTTTCAAAAAAGTAGAAGATTCCAGAACTGAATGGATGAAATGTATTCAGTATGAGGATATTAACGGAAATGACCGTCTCTTTGGTGGTAGACTGATGAGTTGGATGGATGAAGTGGCTGGTATAGCTGCAACTCGTCATTGCGGAGGATTTGTAACTACTGCTGCTGTAGATAATCTTCAGTTTAAGGCAGGGTGCTTTCTGAATGATATTATAGTTATCAGAGCAAAGCTTACCTATGTTGGTCGTACATCCATGGAGGTAAGAGTTGATGTTTATATAGAAGATAGAGACAGCGGTATGAGAAAGGTTATTAACCGCGCTTACTTTACTGAAGTTCAAGTTGATGATGCAGGAAGACCGGTACCTCTTAAGTATGGTCTCGTGCTCGAAACTGAAGTTGAAAAGGCAGAATGGGAAGGTGCAAAGAAGAGACTAGAGGTAAGACGTCAGCGTAGAGTAGAAGGGTTTTAATCTGAAGTGTCACTCTTTTGTATTACGTAGATGAGAAAAGGAGAGATTGCATGGAATTAAAAAAAGGTCCAATAGATAATAATCAAGAGTTTGATAATAGTTCCTACTATCAATCAAATGATCCATTTAATCCTACAAATGGTATTCAGGATCCTTTCGGTCCTGATGGTACAAGTGATTATTATAGCGAGCAGGGTACATATGATCCTTCGCAGAATCCATATAATCAGCTTGATACAGCAGAATCTGTAAATCCGTATGTTCAGGCAGGATATGGAAGAGTTGATCTAAATGATGGCTATTATGATGAAGAAGCTGCAGCCCCTGGAATAGATACGATGGGTATGGCTGCTAAGACTGTAGGCATGACATCTGGGATTGGCAACATGCTTGGTGATATAGGCAGTGGCTTAGGCGGAAATGATTCCGATGATTCCTATCACCATCACCGTCGCGGATATTATGGACGTCGCAGATATTATGGTGGCTATGGAAGTCGTTATCCGGGAAGACATGGTTATCGTGGTGGCAACGTAGGAGCGGCGGCTGCGGTACCAGTAAGTGAAGCTTTTATAAATGAAGTGCTTGTAAGTTCATTTCTTTATATGTTTATAGCGCTTCTTATATCAGGTATATCAGGACTTATTATAGCTGCTAATCCGGGGCTATATATGCCTATTATAGAATCAGGAAGACTTGGAATAATTATTATTACTGTTGTAGAAATTGTACTTGTTTTGTTATGTACTTCTGTAATTCAGACTGATAACTTCTGGTTGTCAGCCGTACTGTTCTTCAGTTTTGCTGCTGTAAATGGAGTAACATTTGCGATAATATTCCTGGTGTTCCAGCTTAGCTCTATCGTTACAGTATTCTTTATGACATCTGTAGTTTTTGCGGTAATGGCATGTTATGGAGCGACAACAAAGAAGGACCTTACAGGATGGGGACCTATTCTATTAGGTACATTGATTGCTATAGTGCTTGGATCGATAGTAAATATTGTGTTAGGTAATACTATGTTAGATATGTGTATAACAGTAATAGGAATAGTTCTTTTCTCTATATTTACAGCTTATGATGTAAATAAGATATCTAAGATGTCTCGTATGAATACAGGTCTTTCAGCAAATGTTTTAGGAATGTATGGAGCTATGGAACTATATCTTGATTTCATCAACCTGTTTGTGAAGCTCCTTCGTCTCTTTGGAAAGAAAAAATAGTTAGATACATATAACATTGTGGTTGTGTAAAAAGAACGTTTGGGTTATAATACAAGGCGGTAAAAAATTACTGTTCGATCAGAACTGTTAATTAATAAAATATTACGGAGGTAACATCATGTTAGTTTCAGCAAAAGAAATGCTTGAGAAGGCTGTTGCTGGTGGTTATGCAGTAGCACAGTTCAACATCAACAATCTTGAGTGGACAAAGTCAATCCTGCTTGAGTGTGAGGAGCTTAAGACTCCTGTTATACTTGGAGTATCTGAGGGTGCTGGTAAGTATATGACAGGTTTCAAGACTGTTGCAGCTATGGTTAAGGCTATGGATGAGTCACTTGGAATTACTGTTCCAGTTGCACTTCACCTTGATCACGGTTCATATGAAGGTGCTAAGGCTTGTATCGAAGCTGGTTTCACATCAATCATGTTCGATGGTTCTTCACTTCCAATCGATGAGAACATCGAGAAGACTAAGGAACTCGTAGCAATCTGCCACGAGAAGGGAATCTCAATCGAGGCCGAGGTTGGTGGTATCGGTGGAGAAGAGGATGGCGTTTCATCACAGGGTGAGTGCGCTGATCCAGCAGAGTGTAAGATGATCAACGATCTTGGTGTTGATATGCTTGCATGTGGTATCGGTAACATCCATGGTAAGTATCCTGATAATTGGGAAGGACTTCAGTTCCAGGTACTTGAAGCAGTTAAGGCTGAGATTGGAAATACTCCACTCGTACTTCATGGTGGTTCAGGTATCCCTGATGAGCAGATTAAGAAGGCTATCTCAATGGGCGTTGCTAAGGTTAATGTTAATACAGAGTGTCAGCTTGTATTTGCAGCTGCAACACGTAAGTACATTGAGGAAGGTAAGGATCAGCAGGGTAAGGGCTATGATCCTCGTAAACTTCTTGCTCCTGGTGCTCAGGCAATCAGAGATGAGGTTAAGGATCGTGTTGCTGTATTTGGTTCAGCAAACAAGGCTTAATCGATAGAAAATGATAAAAAAATATGGAGTTGGTGGACATAAGTTCTGCCAACTTCATTTTTTTTATGATTTTTAGCTAAGATTTACAAAATCTATAGCATTTTTTACAAAAAAGGTGTGTTCTTTTTGTGCGATATAGTATATAATGGAAACGATTTATGTTCTGGGGAGAGAGAAGAACAAAAGGAGACTATAATGATTTTTCTTGAAACACAAAAGGAAGAGTTCTCAAGACTTAAAGAAGTAAGTATTTTTGGACAGCAGGAGGACGGAGAGAAGATTAATGGCGATCTTCTTGTTGTTGGACTTGGTGGAGTTGGCGGCAAGGTTGTAACACAACTTAAGGCAATGCTTAGAAAAGAGATTACCTCTGAAGACAATATCCACTACCTTTTGATAGATTCAAATATTCCAGAGATGGAGGATACTATAAAAGCTAGTCGTGACGGCGATGGTCTTAACGCTCTTGAAGTACTTAGTATCTATCGTCCAAATCTTGAAGATATTATGGAGAAGGGCTATAACAATCAGCCTGTTCAACAGACATTGGCTAGATGGATGAGTCCTGATTTTCCAAAGCTTCATATAGGAACAGAGGGTGCACAGGGCAACCGTCAGGTTGGTAGACTTATGTTCTCAAATGCATATGAGGATATGAGAATCCTTCTTTTTGAAAAGCTGGAAGATTTATATTGTGATTCTGTTCATAAGAGACTTGATATCATCGTTGTATCAAGTACATGTGGTGGTACAGGAAGTGGTATCCTTGCAGATGTTACATATAATATCAGAGGCTATGCTAAGTCAAGAAGATGGGAGAATGTAAGAGTAGGTGGCTGCCTGCTCATGCCGGATACACTCTTTGCTAATAAGTCTATCTATGAAGATGATGAGCTTAGAACTCTGCTTCTTGCAAATGGTCACGCTACCATGATGGAAGTGTCTGAATATATTCAGGCTGGATACGAGGGAAAGAATTACGTATTCGAGAGTACAAACCATAGACTAACAATGTGCGAGAATATATTTGATAGTTGTATGCTGGTATCTGGTAAGAAGGATGAACAGGGATATATTCCTGAAGGGGTTATCTTCAGTGATGTTGCATACTTCTTATATAAACTAGCACATAATAAATATATAGATGATGCTGATGAGAACGGCCGACGTAAATTGCTTAGAGATTCATTTTTTGAAAGAAGCAAGCTTGGTTACTTCAAGGTCGTAAATGAAGCTGATTACAAGATTCCTATTAAGGAGATTGAGAATATCATAGAGAGGTCTGTATTCCAGGAAGCTTATTCCAGAATGAATAAGATGCCTGAGAAGAACGACAAGATGCAGGCTGATATCCAGAGGACATTTGGTGAGATGAGAACTTTCCTTCAGGGACAACCTGGAGAGGAGATAGATCTCTCAGTAAATGGTCTTATCAAGACTGGACAGTATCCAGCACCAGCGTATAAGGATATTAAGAAACGTGTAGACAGACTTAGTTCTGCACTTCCACAGGCGCTTGGTTCTGTAAAGGATGATATTCCTATCATAGTTAAGTCTCTTAGAATCAAGATGTCACAGGCTCTTGATGCTAATATAGAAAAATATATGGCAGGGTTTGGTCCTATCATTACTATGAAGATTATAGGTGCTGCCGGAATTGGTGGATGTGAGAAGGATTGCAACATGGTTGAAGAGGTTAAGTCTCTGGAAGCTATGCTTAATCGTTATTCACCATCAAATGATTTCGAAGGTATTAAAGATTCAATCCTTTCTATTGTGAAGAGAAGACTGTTTGCATTTCCTTCAGCAAAGCGTGAGACTGAGAAGGGTTATCACGAAGCGTGCATTAAGAGTGCACTTGCTCAAGAAAGAAATATGCTGATGGCTGAGCTTAATTCGCAAGATGTGTTTGGTGACATCATTAGACAACTTCGTCAGAGAGCTGAACAGCTTAGCGATACATTTAGTCAGTTCAATCAGGATCTGGTAAATGCAGTTGAAGACTTAGCTATAGAGGGACGTAGAATAGTAGACTTTACTCTTAATGATGCTAAGAGACATGAGTTCCTTCCTTCAGACTATGTGACTGAAGAACGTATAGAACAGTTCAGACAGGGACTTATTAAGATGATGGTTAGCCATGAGGCTGATATAAATGGTGACAGACTTGTTCCAGTAAGTACAGAGATGGAGCATATCTACAAGAATCTTCTTCTTGGACTTGGAGTATATCCAAATGAGAAGGTTATAGCAGCTGCATTTGCAGATAAGCATCCTACTATGCAGGATATGAATGCGATGTTCGTATCATTTGACAGTGAAGTAAGACGCGGAGTCATGAAGACTGCTGCCAGAGCATTTGTATCAAGTGCTATGGAGAAGACAGCAAAGAAGAAACTTTGTCTCTTGAAAGATGGCTTTAAGTCAAAGGTTATGAGTCAGAAGTACATATCACTTCCAGATTCAATGCCTCATTTCTCTTCAGCTATGAAGGAGATACTTACTGCTGAACCATATAACGAAGCACCAGAGTCCATCACAACTAATATCGGTGAGCAGGTTATCACAATGGATAACTTCTACTCAGGTGTTCGAATGAATATGCTTGAGTGCGCTACTGAGATGGAAACAGCCTATGGAATGGTAACTTCAAGCGGCTCATATATGGGCCTTCATACACACGCGTAAGTCATGAGACAGGTATGCATTAGTGTATCTGTCTCTTATTATGTTCATTGCCTAGTATATGGGCTTATGGTATAATGTCTGATTAGTGTTTTGACATTTGTCAGACAAATAACATTAAGGAATGATTGATGAGGGACATTATTAAAATAACTAAAAAGTACTTTAAAAATCCTCTCTTTTATATTCTGGCACTTATATTTACTACATTTCAGGGAATCTCAGAGATTATTCTTCCAAGATATATGGGAGACATAGTCAATCAGGGTATAATGACTAGAAATCTGGATGTGGTATATAGCATAGGGGCAAAGATGCTTATCTTCACTGTAATACTAGGAGTGAGCGGTTATCTGTCCTTTATTTTTATAAATATAGCAGTTCTAAGATTCGGAAATGAGACAAGAACGAAGCTTTATGATAAGGTAACGAAGCTGAACTACAAGACGGTTAAGGAGATTGGCGGCGGCTCCGTTATTACCAGATTAACAGGGGATGTTGAGAAAGTAATCTCAGTTATTAAGGTTACTATAGATCTTATATATAAGCCACTTCTTTTGGCAGTAGGTGGTTTTATTATGATATTCCGTATAAACCTTAATTTCGCATTTGTATTCTTAGCATTTATAATTTTTCAGATTATTATCATATATATATTTATACATAAATCTGCTCCAATGTTCATGAAGGTACAGCTTAAGATAGACGCAATCAATGCAAAGCTTCAGTCTGTACTTCGTAGTATGAGACTTATTAAGTCATCTACTACTGAGGGCTTCGAGGAAAGATCCTTCGAGGGCAAGAATAAAGAACTGTATAGCAGCAATATATCGGTTCTTTCACTTATGAGCGCTCTTAATCCTATAGTGATGTTTATTATGAATATAACTATAGTAGTTATCGTAGTAATGATTGGATATCAGAGCAAGGATAATAGTACTACTATCGGAAATGTCATGATGTCCATTACTTATGCTGAGCAGATTCTTATGTCTATAATGATCAGCTCAAATCTTGCTCGTACTATATCAGAGATTTCACCTTCACTTAAGAGACTTCTTGAGATAGATGAGGCTGAGCTTCCTGCAAATGGAACTAAGAGCCTTGAAAAGGTTGAGACTATTGAACTAAAGTCTGTAACCAAGTCTTATGTTGAGAATCGACCAGTTGTAGAAAACCTAAATCTTACACTTAAAAAGAGTGAGAGAATAGCTGTTGTAGGTGGAACGTCAGGTGGTAAGTCGACACTTGCTATGCTTGTGTCAGGTCTTACAGAAGCTACATCTGGTGAGGTTAAGGTAAATGGTACACCAATTGCTGATTATGATAAGCAGACACTTCGTCAGCATATTGCAATTGTAGGTGCATATAATAACTCTATCTACAGTGGTACATATATAGATAATATATCTCTTGGAAGAGATATTGATAGAGATGCAGTAGTGAAGGCTGCTAAGGCAGCTGAGATAGATGAGTTTATATCATCACTTGATTATGGTTATGATTCACTGGCTTATTCCAGTGGAAATACTATATCCGGCGGACAGAGACAGCGTCTTATGATTGCAAGAGCCCTGGCCGCATCGCCAGATGTACTTATACTTGATGACAGTACTTCTTCCCTTGACTATTCAACAGAGAAGAAGGTGCTGGATAATATAGCAAGAGATTATGCTGGTATAACACTCATACTTATTACTGAAAGGGCGGGTAGTGCTGCCAGCTGTGATAAGTCCTATACTTTGGAGAAAGGAGGACTTGTCTAATGCCAACAGAAGCACCACCATTAGAGAAAAGAAGCCCAGAAGACACTCGTAAGATAATTGCGAGAATCTCGAAGTTTGTATTTAAATGGAAGAAGCAGTGCATCATTCTGATAGCAGCTATCCTCCTGACTATTGCCTGCCAGCTTATAGTACCTATACTTGTACAGAAGGCAATAAACTGTCTTATATATAGAACAGACAGTACATTTGTTCAGGACCTTACTAAAGTGGTTACAGCCTTAGTAATGGTATTTATCATGAACTCAATTATTGAATATGTAAAAAATGTCAGTGCTATGCAGCTTTCTGAGAACCTGAGTCTTGAAATGCGTCGTGACCTTTTTGAAAGGGTGATACATGCACCTCTTTCATATCTTGATACACATAGTTATGGAGATATAATGAGCCGACTTACAAATGATTCTCAGAGGGTAAGTACAGTTGCACAGGTTCTTGAAGAGTTTATGTCGAAGATAATAGTCATCATAGGATGTGCTATCATCATGCTTTCGAAGAACTGGAAACTTGCACTTATCTCAATCGTTACGGCGCTTGTTACGACTATCATCTCTGGTATCATTTCCGGAAAGATGAGAAATTACTTCATGAGACAGACTATGGCTCTTGGCTCAATGAATGGTCATCTTGAGGAGTCGGTTAAGAACTTCCGTACTATGGAAACTTTTGGTATCGGCGATTATACAAGTAAGACTATGGCAAAGAAGAGTCAGGAATATACAGACGTATGTATCAAGTCTAGTATGTTTAGTGCTATCATCAACCCTATCATGCTTGTTCTGGGAAATCTCAGTTTTATGATAACGGTTGTAGTCGGAGGACATTTTGCTATAGAAGATGTGATTACTATAGGTGTTCTTCAAGCAGTAATCATGTACTCGAAGCAGTTTATGGATTCTGTATATAGCTTCGGAAATGTTATGATTCAGACTCAAAGCTTTCTTGCAAGTGCAGAGAGAGTATTTGAACTTATTGATATGGATATAGAAGACACAGGAGAGAACTCTCGTCTTGTAAAGCAGGGCGAAGAAGAAAAACTCCTGGAAGGAGTTCCTGAAAGAGGAGTTGCTTATAAGGATGTAACTTTCTCATATGATGGAACTAAGACAGTTGTTGATGATATAACACTGTCTCTGGAAGGCGGAAAGACTGCAGCTCTCGTAGGAGCTACAGGAGCCGGTAAGACAACACTTACAAGTCTTCTTCTTAAGTTCTATGATACCTACGAAGGTGATATCTTCGTAGATGGAGTAAACCTAAAGGACTATTCATTAGAAGAAACCAGAAATATGGTTACTGTAGTTCTGCAGGATTCAAAACTTGTTGATGGTACTATTGCAGAAAATATTCTGTATGGTGCAACAGATAAGACTGAAGAAGACACTCTTCATTTAGCGGAGCGTATGGGGATACTTCCGCTTATTGAGAAACTTCCTGATGGAATGGATACTGTAACATCTGATGATGACGAAACCATAAGCGAAGGAATGAGACAGATTATAGGCCTTGCCAGAGCGGTCATAAGAGAGCCTAGAATCCTTATAATGGACGAGGCGCTTAGCGCTGTGGATCCTTTGACAGAACAGATGGTGAGGAGTAATATATTCAGTATTGTACCAGATGCTACGATACTGGTTATTGCACACAGACTTAAGAGTACAGAAACAATTGATAAGATTATCGTAATGAAGGATGGTAATGTAGTCGAAGAAGGTTCATTTGAAGAACTTATGGAGACAAGGGGAGAGTACCACAGACTATATACCAGTCAGCAGAGTGGTAATGAGATATAAAAGGAAAGGATAAGGAAAAATGGAACAGGATAAAAATCCCGTAGTACTTAGGATTGAAGATCAGCAGTCACTGATCCACCTGGGAAGCCTGGACTCATTTGATATCACTGAAGGTGGTACAGATGCAGCCAAAGCAATCCTGAGTTATTTTGACAACGGAAAGAAGAAAGAGCTTGAGAAAGCAATCTCTATATATGAAGAGATTATTCCAAATGAAAACTTCGGTGGTGAATATACAGCACTTGAGTGGCTCTGTAGATTCTTTCTTGCGCCTGAGCCAGCCCAAAAGGATCTTCTGGCACAGCCTTTTACTAAGGCTTTCTATGAGATGATGTCTCAGGATGATTTCAAGAATCTGAAGCTTTATCTTCAGTATAAGTATCATATCAAGGAGTATGGCCCTGGAGATAACACTGAGATTAAGGCTCAGATGAGATTCCTGGAAGACTTCATTCTATTTAACAATCCTGACCGTGAACGTTGGGAGTCAACTCGTGAGAATCTGGAAAGATTTCCACTTGCTGAGGGTATGACTATCGCAGATGTTGGTTCTGGTCCAGGATATTATTCATTTAAGTTCGCAGATATTGTTGGGGATAATGGTAAGGTTTATGCAATCGAGACCAACCCTAAGCATCTAGATTTCCTTCATGATTATATAAAGGATAATGAGATAAATAACGTAGAAGTTGTTGAAAGCTCCTTCGAAGGTATAGGACTTTCTTCAGATGTACGTGTTGATGTAGTGTATGTTTGCTCTCTATTCCATAATGTTTATGCGGCATTTACAGATGGAGAAAGAGAAGAGTTTATCGGAAGCATTAGAACAGCTCTTAATGATGGTGGACAGCTTATAGTTGTAGATAATGACCTTGTTACAGGACAGAATCTTCCATACCATGGACCATATATCAGTAAGGACCTGATCATATCACAGCTTTACTACTATGGCTTTAAGTTAAAGGATGCATTCCAGTTCACTCCGCAGAGATATGCTCTTGTATTTGATAAGGTTGAAGTACCAGCTGGTGCTCCAGAAAAACCAGCATTAGCAGATAATGAGATATTTGTTGATTCAAATGTATCTCTTGCAAGATATAGAATTATCGGAACATCAACTTCTGGTTATACCGTAAGAGGTAAGAAACCTGGACGTAAGATGTACGAAGGAATCACCGAGAATGATGAGAAGAAGCTTCTTGAGGCTCGTGCAGGATTTGAAGAGCTCTGGCCTAAGGAGAGAATCGGTGATGATTATACAGCTCTTATGTGGTGTATAGATTACTTCCTTGCTGATGATGCAAAGCGTAAGGAAATGACTGAAGATCCACTTGTAGAAATGTATGCTGATTTCTTCTGCGGAAATGATTTTGACAGAATAAAGCAGTATCTGAAGTATAAGTTCCATCTTGAGAAGCCAGATCCAGTAGATGCATCTATAGAAGCTTCATTTGACTATGATGGTAAGGACTTCTCCATAGGTACGATTAATAACTGGAATGAGTATCTGATATTCAACAATCCATATCGTAAGTTATGGGAGAAGACAGATGAAATGTGTAAGTTCTTCGATATCAAAGAAGGAGAACATATTGCAGATATCGGCTGCGGTAGTGGTTTCTTCACCTGGTACTTCTCAAAGCAGGTTGGACCAAAGGGTAAGGTTTATGCTACAGAGCTGAATAAGGATGCCATCAAGTATGTAGATGATCTCATCGAGAAGTATGGCATTAAGAATATTAAGACTATTGTTACTAAGATGAACAAGTCAGGTCTTAATAATAACAGTGTTGATACAATATTTATGTGTTCTATGTATCATGCTGCTTATATCACAGATATTGAGTTCGTTAAGGATTCATTTGTTGATACACTTCATAAAGCCCTGAAGCCGGGCGGTCGTATCATTATAGTAGATAACAATGTAACTGCACCTGGAGTTCCTTCATATTATGGACCAGGTATCAGTCCAGATCTACTGATACAGCAGCTTAAGTATTATGGTTTCAATCTCGTGGATAGATTTGAAATGATTCCGCAGAGATTTGCGTTGATCCTGGAAGAGGATCCAAATTACACAGGACCAAAGAATGGCGGAAAGGACGAATATGGAAGAGATAAAGATACAAAGCAGAAATCATCTCGAAGCAGGAAGCGCGGAAGGAGAAAGTCCGAGGATCCTATGCAGCACGAGGGGCAAGAGCCTGATATGTTCTATGATAGAAAAAAGAAGTAATACAGGAGGTCAAGCAGAAGGTATAATCGCTGATATCAGTACCAAGAGCTTTACCAAGAGACCTGCACTTCAGTCGGGTCCACTTGTATCTATCTTTAACTTCATGAACAACGCAGTGTTTGTTAATAACAAACCTGGAAATGTATATAAATGTGATGCAGCCTTTCTACTACTTGTAAAAAGTTCATTTAGATGGGTTATATCTGGAACTTCAAGAGTTCTGTACTTCGCTAACAAGAAGTTAGTTGCTGAGTCAGAGAAGAAGGAGTTCCCAAGAGTAGGACTTCAACCTACATATGAACCTGTGCTTGGTGACATCTATAAGGTTGAAAAGGGTGAGAATGCATTTTTCTTATGCAGCAAAGCTCTTACTGATGCAATCGGTTCTGAAGGAATCGAGAAGGCACTTCAGGATGCCACATCGCAGGATGACTGGATGAGACGTGTAGAAGAGATGGCAGGCGATACAGACTTCGCAGCTCAGGCTATAATCTTGCCAGAACAGAGACGTGCACCTATACTTAGTATAGCAATCATCGCACTGCTCATCATTGCTATAATATTGTTAGTAATACTTATATTTAAGTAAAATATCTAGGGGAGGATATTTAAAATGATTTCAAAAGATGAAAGAGAGCTGCTATATAAGCATGCCGAAGAAAAGTTTGAGAAAGTTGCAGAACTTCAGAGATTAGGACTTATCTGCGATGATGGAGATTTTGTACCTACAGTACACTATCCACCTATTACAGAGTATCCTGATCAGTGACCAGAGTATCTTGATGATTATGTATGGCCTGAAGATAACAAGATGGATATCTATGTTCATATTCCATTCTGTATCCAGCAGTGTACATATTGTCACTATCCTAACAAGGTTGGTCCATGTGATGATGAGAAGGAGAAGTATATTGGCTATCT
This sequence comes from uncultured Lachnospiraceae bacterium, assembly GCA_902760415.1. Lineage (GTDB taxonomy): Bacteria > Bacillota > Clostridia > Lachnospirales > Lachnospiraceae > Eubacterium_Q. The sequence goes on along the minus strand of CACWGK010000029.1, from coordinate 7,323 downwards.
TATAAGAGAAATGGATTTATTCCTTAACAAGTTTGGCAAGGAAAAGATTAGTCCACGTTCTATTCTTCTTGGTGGTGGTACACCAACCAACCTTAACCCAAAGCTTCTTGATCACTTCCTTACAGAGTTTGATAAGCGTGTTGATTTCTCATCATGCAATCAGCATAATGTAGACCTTGGCCCTAACTCAATCGTTGGACCAGATGGTACAGAGAAAATGCAGATTTTGAAGGATCACGGTGTAACAAGACTTACAATCGGTCTTCAGTCACTTAATAATGACGTACTTAAGCTTATGAATCGTCCTCACGATGCACAGTGGGCTATCGATTCTGTATATAAGGCTCTTGAGTTTGGATTTGATGTAAATATTGAGTTTATATTCGGTCATCCAGGTGAGACAATTGATAACTGGACAGACGTTATGGCACAGGCTATAGAGCTTCCTATGAATGAGATTCAGATCTATCGTCTGAAGGTTCAGGCATATGGAGACAGACAGGGTGTCATTAATCGTCGTAAGAGAGGTTCAGGTATTGATGATATTCCTGACTTCAAGAACACTATGATGATGAAGTCTATTGCTGAGGAAATGATGATGAATCATGGATTCAATGAGACTCTTCGTCGTGTATTCTCAAAGGATAAGAAGATTTATTCACACTATGCATATAATCAGTGCTGTGCTCAGTTTGATCAGGTTGGTTTCGGTCTTTCAGGTTTCTCAAGCTACAGAGACAGATTTGATATCAACTCATACAACTTTGATGAGTACTATAGCATGATCGATGCAGGAAAGCTTCCTATCACACGTGCTTATAAGCATAGTACAGAAGAGAAGATTCGTCAGAAGATCGTTCTTCCACTTAAGAATCAGGTTGTTCTTAAGAACAGATTTACTAAGAATTCTGGCGGTTATAATATCGATGATCTCTTCAAGAAGAAGAGAGCAGCTCTTACAGAGTATGGACTTATTGAAGATAACGGCAGAGATATCCATCTTACAGACCTTGGCCGTTTCGTAGCTGATGAAGTATGTGAGTGCTTCAACTCAGACGAGCATAAGCCATTCCCACGTGAGAGATATGCAGAAGGACCTCTTAATCCATACAATGATAATGAGATCTTTGATTAATTTGAATGTTTAGTGTTATGTAAACTAATACTATTCAAGGTAACCAAGAATACATTCGGAAAGTCGTGCTTCGCAGAACAAATAATAAAAAAAGCATAAAATCGCTTGTGAACAAGCATTTTATGCTTTTTTATCATTTGCCTTGAATAGTAATTCCACTCTTTGACACAATTTTGACATTTTTCTTACATTTGAAAGTGTGCTTTTTCCACAGTATTCCAGTATATTTTGTATTGGATGGAAGGGTGGAACCAGGTTCGAGTACTATCCAGGTTCGACTTTTCTGTGTGAAGAAGGTTGTGCGGACGGGCACAGCTATGGGGTGAGGACTGAGAACTCCCCTCTCTAGTCCTCACCGATATTTACTTCTTTATGAGGAGGATAGGAATTATGTCAGATAATGAAAAGAAGGATAAGAAAAAAGGCGGTAAGGGCAAGGTTGTTGCAATCGTTGCCATTATAATAGTTGTTCTTGGACTTGTAGTATTCTTTGTTATGGGTGCTATTAAGAGAAGTCATGAACGTCCAGGTGGCCCAGGTATGGGACCAGGACCAGGCGGAAGAGAAGGCGGTGCAATCGAAAGTGTATACGACGTAGCTGCTGAAGATTTTTATATCGCTGCTTAGCATATGAACAGCTAGTATTATAAATGTAACTAGGTAGGGAATTATATCTAGAGGACCAATAGGAGAGAATGATATGTATATATTCAAAAATGCTTTTAAGAATATATCTAGATCACTGGGACGTAATATACTGATCGGTATAATCGTCACTGTTATAGCGGCTTCTTGCTGTGTTGCACTTTCTATAAGAAAGTCATCTGAGAATGCAAGAGAGTCAAATATGAAGAATCTGAATATTACAGCTCATATCAATGTAGATAGAGCTTATGTTATGGAACAGATTCAAAGCAGTGGTGTAGATATGTCAGATAGATCTGCTATGCAGGAGGTTCTGAAGGAAGCATCAGGTTTATCACTTGATCAGATGCAGGAATATGCTGAGTCAGAATATGTAAGCAATTTCTACTACACAAATATGCTTATTCTTGATGGTACTGATGATCTTCAGCCAATCGATCCTAATGCAGAGATTTCATCAGAGACAGATGCTGATGAGGATTCTGAAGAAGCAACTACAGAAGCAACTACAGAAGCTCAGCAACAGGGACCAGGAATGGGTCCAGATGGACAGCAGGGACCTGGCATGGAAGGTCAGGGTATGGATGGTCAGATGCAGGGACCAGGAATGCAACAGCAGCAGGATCCTGTAACAATGATGGCTAGCCAGGGCGATTTCAAGCTTACAGGTTACAGTGCTGATGCAGCTATGGAAGACTTCAATACTGGAGTTTCTACTATCAAGGAAGGTTCAATGTTCGATGAAGACACAGAGGATATGGTATGTGTTATCTCATCAGAACTTGCAACATATAACAATGTAAGTGTTGGTGATAAGATCACACTTCACAATATTACAGATGAAGATGAAACCTACGAACTTGAAGTCGTTGGTATATATAAGAATAATGATTCTTCAAGTAGTATGTCTACAGGAAATGCAAATGATCCTGCAAATGAGATTCTTACATCTTCTAAGGTTGTTGATAGCATGGTTGCTGCATCAGAGGATTATGAGACAGCAACAGCTGGAGATGCTGAAGAAGAGGAAGAAGAGACTACAACAAATGGTATAGAGAGACAGGTTCTTTCAGCTACAACAACAGGTTCATATGTATTTGCGGATATGGATGGATATGACAACTTCGAGTCATATCTCAAGGATAAGGAAGGTGACAAGTATGTGCTTACATCTAGTGATGTAGCATCTTACGAAGCAAGTCTTGTTCCACTTGAGAATCTTAAGAGCTTTGCAACAGCATTTCTCTGGGTAATACTTGCAATCGGAGCAATCATCCTGGTAGTTCTCAATATGTTTAACATTCGTGAGAGAAAGTACGAGGTTGGTGTACTTACAGCAGTAGGTATGCATAAGGGTAAGGTTGCACTTCAGTTTATGTTAGAGATATTCATAGTTACAATCTTCTCTATCCTTATAGGTACAGGAATCGGAGCTGCTACATCAGTTCCTATAACAAATAAGCTTCTTGAGTCTCAGGTTCAGCAGCAGGAGTCTAGCTCAAACCAGACACAGTCTAACTTTGGTCGTCAGCAGAGCGGACAGCAGGGTGGACAGCAAGGCGGTCCTGGAGGCCAGATGGGTGGTCAGGGTACATTCTCCAAGGGAGGAGATGTTACAGGCCCAGTTAATTATATCGATTCAGTAAGCTATGCCGTAGATGGAGTAGTAGTACTTCAGATGGTTGGAATAGGTATTCTTCTTTCCATCATTTCAAGTCTTATAGCTATAATATTTATTATGAGATATCAGCCGCTGAAGATACTGACAGAGAGAGACTAAGGAGGTAGGTAAGATGAGCGTATTAGAATTAGATAAGATATCATATACATACGATAAGAAGACCTATGTCTTAAAGGATTTCTCATGTAAGTTTGAGGCAGGTAAGGTATATGCGATAGTAGGAAAGTCTGGTGCTGGTAAGACAACACTTCTTTCACTTCTTGCAGGACTTGATAAGCTGTCAGATGGCAAGATTCTTTTCGAAGGTAAGGATATCACAAAGGTTGATAAGTATACCTATAGAAGTAACGACGTAGGAGTTGTATTCCAGAGTTACAATCTTCTTCCTAAGTTTACAGCAAGGGAAAATGTAGAACTTTCGATTGATTTATCTAAGAAGAAAGTAAAGAACAAGAAGGGACTTGCTCTTGAACTTCTTAAGAAGGTTGGTCTTTCAGAAGAAGAAGCAAATCGTCGAGTACTTAAGATATCTGGTGGACAGCAGCAGAGAGTTGCTATAGCTAGAGCGATAGCATATGAGCCAAAGGTTGTGCTTGCTGATGAGCCAACAGGTAACCTTGATCCAGAGAATCAGGATGCTATCATGGAAATCTTTAAGTCTCTTGCTCATAATGATAATAAGTGCGTAATTATAGTTACTCACTCACAGGATGTAGCTGCTCAGGCAGATGAGGTTTATGAACTAAAACCTAATAAATCTAAGAGTAGTAAATCTAAGAAAAAAAATCATTCTGAAGATGAGGATGATGACGAGTAAACCTAGTAAATGTGCCAATTGGGATCCCCCTGTTGGCACATTTTTTTCTTTTCTATGCCCTGAAATTATGATAAAATTATGTTGTATGTGGAAAGGAGAAGGTTCCACGATGAAACTATAAGTAAAACTTGGAAAGGGGTTGCAAAATATATGGGAAAAGAAGAAGTAAGGCAGGAACTGATTGCTCTTATTAATGACACCTTGCCAGAGATTGGAGATGTTAGTATGGATGCTAATATCACCACGGAATATGGCATTAACTCTATTACACTTATTAAACTTATAGTTGCTTCAGAGGAGAAGTTTAACGTACAGTTTACTGATTATGAGCTTTCTCTTGACGATTATCCAACATTTGGAGATCTCGCAGCAATTATTAATGAAAAGCTTGATAATTAAGGAGGGGTGAATAATGGCTAAGAAGAGATTGCCGGTTACAAGAACTCCACTGATCACATCCTGGCAGTGGCATGCTACACTTTTTTCTATTTTATCTGAGGATGATAATGCTAAGAAATGGATTTTTAGCAATTATATACAGCTTAGATGCTATAACATTGAAGAGATATTTACAGGTGATGAGATGCTCTTTATGGACATCATGCCTGGAAGCAGCTCACTTAAGGAATGCCCATATCTTATTACTTCACTCTTAACTAAGGACCAGATAACAAGCTATTGCGGCGACATAGTTGATTTTATAATCAAGACTATAGATCTGGGCGGTTATGTATATGGCGTATTTGATGAGGCAAAGATATTAAGTGATGTTGAAGTAGATTATAAGTTCCCTCACGAGCTATTCATATATGGCTACGACTTAGAGGGAGAGGGCTTCTACTGTGGAGACTTTACATTTAAGGATAAGTATGCACACAACAAACTCACTTTCGAAGAAGTAAGAAAGGGCTACGATGTCATTTCTGCTTCTGAGGATCATATGTTTAAGGATGATTATAAGGGAACCAGAGGTCTCTATGTTATCTTTAAGAATACTGATACTTGCTACTATGAGCTCGATACTGCACTTATAAGAGATACGCTCCGCGAGTACCTTAACTCACAGGATACCAAGAATCATTTCCGTATGATGAGGAATAGATTCAATGATACTACATTTGGAGTAGAAGTTTATGATGTAGCACTTGCTCGTATTATGAAGCAAATGCAGGCAGAAGAGCCAGACTTCGATGTAAGAGCTCTTCACGTTATGTATGATCATAAGGTACTGATGCTTGCGAGAATCAAGTATCTGATGGCCAATGGTTATCTTAACTATGATGCAGATCTTATCACATCTTATGAAGAAGTAGTGAAGAATATGCAGGCTGCTCGTAATCTGCTTATCAAGATATCAATCAATGAAGATGTATCTGCTGCAGTAAGATTTAAGGACTACTTCCAGATCGCAAAGGAGAAGGAGGTAGCTGTCCTCCTGGAAGTGCTCTCAAGACTTGATCAAAGAGCAAGATAGTTTTTTCGGAGAGCAAATTATTGTATTGACAAAGTTGGTTTATAGTTGTAAACTAAAACTGGTTTATAACTGTAAACCGACTTTTTTGTTTGCTGAAGCTTCAGGGCCCTAGCGAATATTCAGTAAGCAAAAACTATAAGTTAGCTAAGTAGAAGATTAATGTAAGGAGTAATGTGATGAAAGATTTATTGTTATGTGAAAGTGAATTTAGAATGATGGATATTATATGGGATAATTCACCTCTTGAATCTAGACAGCTGGTTAAACTTTGCGAGGAGAAGCTCTCATGGAAGAAATCAACTACTTACACTATCCTTCGTAAGTTATGTGAGAAGGAGCTTGTACAAAATGATAATTCTGTAGTTACATTTCTGATTCCACGTGAACAGGTACAAGAATATGAAAGTGAGCACTTAGTTCAGAAGAGCTTCGGAGGTTCCCTTCCTGCATTTGTAAGCGCATTTCTTGGTAACGGGAGAATAAGCAAGGAAGAGGCTGAAGAGTTGATAGAGCTTATAGGTTCACATATAGAGGATTAATGCTTATGAATATACTTATTAAATCTATATTAAGTATGAGTATGTATGGAAGTATTGCCATACTTGCTGTTCTGATATTTAGATTCTTGTTTAGAAGACTTCCTAAGAAGATAACAGTTCTTCTATGGCTGGTTGCGGCCTTGAGGCTTGTATGTCCTCTAAACTTTAAGTCATCATTTAGTTTCTTTAATCTTAAGATCTTTAAGGCTAAAGAATCATTTGAAGAAGTGTCAGCCATGGCACCTAGCACTACTAGTTCTCATATAGATAAGAAGACTCTCGAATATGCTAGGTATATTATGGATAATTATGGAAAGGCGGATCACAGTGCTGAGGTCGTAAAGGAGTCTTTAAGTATTGATAATGTAATGTTCTTTATCTGGGCTATAGGAGTGATGATTATCGTATCGGTAATGATAATCAGAGCTGTCAGGATAATCCTTATGTTGAAAGGAGGCAGAAAGACAGAAGGAAAGAACTATTACGAAACTAATCTTATAGACACCCCATTTGTAGTTGGTGTAGTTAAGCCGCGTATATGGCTGCCTTTTGGAATAGAGAGTTCTGAGAGGGACTATATACTGTTACATGAAACTATCCACATTGTAAAACATGACAACATAATGAAGCTTTTGGGAATGGGAATTACATGTATACACTGGTTTAATCCGCTTGTATGGCTTGCATACAGACTATTCTGCAGTGACCTTGAAATGAGATGTGACGAGGAAGTCATCCGCTTGATGGGAGATGATATAAAGAAGAGTTACTGTACATCTATTGTATGCAGAGCTATGAAGCAGAAAAGATTTGGTATATTACCTGAATCCTCATTCACCCGAAAGACATTAGGAGGAATGGAGGTCAAGATGAGAATAAATAATCTTATAAATAAGAAGCAGGCTCCGAAGGTTGTAGCGATTGGATTATCACTACTCGCTGTAGGTGCGGTAGCAGCGTTTTCATCATCTGCACTTGCATCAGAGAAAAATGATACAGCTACGGTAAAGGCAGAAGAGGTGACAACAGAAG
>CACWGK010000028.1:9945-34388 GCA_902760415.1 uncultured Lachnospiraceae bacterium | reverse complement strand
TGAGAATTCTCAGATTACAGCCGTAGATATGCACAAAGAGGCAACAGACGGAGAAGCATTGATTCGGTATCCGATGATCAAAGAACAGCAGATACGATATCAAAACTGAAATCAACCCTAATATGCAGTTAATGTTAAGAATGGTTGGATTTGGTGATAATGCCGGATCAGGTATTCCTACGATACTTAATGCATGGAAACAAGTAGATTGGGTTGAACCAGATTTATGTGAAGATACACATTTAAACCAAGTAACCCTTACACTGAAAACATTGGCTAACTGGACCGAGTCAGTTGATGAATTGCGGGATAGTATTGAGTATCTGCCAAGCATATCTGAAAATAGTGCAGCAGCAATGAGAAATGCTTTGTCTGTTTATAATCTAGGGATTTCACCTGAAGTGCGTGCAAATTTGACCCAAGTTGCTAATGTTATTTCTACTGCTTTGAAGAATTATAATAAGTTGGACCTTTCAGGACTGAATGAATTTGTCATAAGATTCGCTGAGCTAAGTGAAATGATGCAACCCATTAGTGAAAATACAAGGAACTTGGCTGCATTAATATCAGAAGCATTAGAGTCAAGTGTTGAATCAGCGAATAAATCAGCGAATAAATCAGCGGAAAAATCAGCGGAAAATGGTGACGAAAATATAGGAAATCTGACAAAACGTCAAGCACAGATATTATCATTAATGGAAGAGGGAAAAGAGTATACTACGGAAAGTATCGCTGCAATTATAGAATTGAAAGGTCCAAGGACTCGACAATTAATGAATAAACTTGTTAAATTAGGAAAAATAGAGAGTATTGGTACAACCAAAGATCGTAGATATAAAATAATGCCACAATAAATTAGTGTTCTAGGAGGTATACAGATGACATCAAATCAAATTGTTGAAGCGGTTGAAAATTATGTTCGTGATGAAAATGCAAAGTATTCTCTTTTTTTAGACCGGAGACATTAAGAAGGCTTATTTTATATTCATGTGAATTTTGAAGATGCAAAAGATGAGATGGAGAGACTATCTTCAATAAAAGCCATCTAGTTAAAGTATTGTTTCACAACGTAAAAGTCGAGGTGCACGCGAATGGAATTTGCACCTTTTTGTGCACCTTTTGCCGGCAAAAATATGCTGATTTTTGCCAATATTTGCAAAAATACGTGTTGTAAATCTGTTGTACAAGCCTTTATAAATCAAGGAAAAACGAGGAAAAAAGCTAATGATAAAAGTACTATTCGTCTGCCACGGCAACATTTGCCGTTCGCCGATGGCTGAGTTTGTTTTTAAGGATATGGTTAAGAAGAGAGGACTTGAACATAAGTTTTATATAGAGTCCCGAGCTACACATACTGATGAGATATGGAATGGACAGGGGAGTCCGGTTTATCCACCGGCAAAGGCAAAGCTTGCAGAGGTAGGAATATCCTGCACAGGAAAACATGCCCAGCTTCTTGCAAAATCCGATTATAAGGACTACGATTACATAATTGGTATGGATAGTGAAAATCGAAGATGGATGCCTAGAATCTTAGGTGGAGATCCGGAAGAGAAGATATCATTACTTCTGGATTTTACTGACCATCCACGAAGCGTAGCTGATCCATGGTATACTGGGAACTTTGAAGCAACCTATAACGATGTTGTAGAAGGCTGCACAGCATTCCTGGAATATTTAAAAAGCGAGGGGATATTATGAATCAGATATTTAATGATGCATCTCAGGTGATAAATGAGGTGATAGAGAAAGCTAATCTGAAGGAAGGTCAGCTTTTTGTTATAGGATGTTCTTCAAGTGAGACTATGGGTGAACATATGGGAACCTCATCAAGTAAAGATGCAGCAGAGGCTATATATAAAGCGGTCGTAAGTGAACTTCTATCTAGAGGAATTCGAGTTGCAGTTCAGTGTTGTGAACATCTTAATCGTGCGCTTGTTGTAGAGAGAGAGACTGCTGAACTATACGGCTTTGAAGAGGTAAATGTTATTCCTCAGCCTCACGCTGGTGGTGCATTTGCTGTCGAAGCATATGCTAACTTTAAAGATCCTGTAGTGGTTGAAAGTATAGAAGCGAAAGCTGATGCGGGAATAGATATTGGTGGTGTCATGGTAGGAATGCATATCCATCCGGTTGTTGTTCCGCTAAGACTGGAGAACAGAAATATTGGTAAAGCAATTGTTGTAGCAGCAAGAAGACGCCCGAAATATGTTGGTGGCGTAAGAGCTGTATATAATGATGCTTTGGAGTAAAGAACAAAGAATAGATATATGTTACACGAGAATAAAGAAGAAAAAGAATATGTGATACTCGTCGCGGTTGATACAGATAGTGATGACGATTCTATCAGTGGAGTTCAGGCTTCGCTTGATGAGTTGGAGGAGCTTGCTGAGACAGCTGGAGCTGAGGTTGTTGGACGTATGGTTCAGAAGCTGCCAAGTTTTAATTCATCCACATATATCGGAAGTGGTAAGATTGAAGAGTTGGCATACATGATTCTTGACCGTGGTGCTACGGGAATAATTACTGATGATGAACTTAGTCCAGCTCAAATGTATAACCTAGGTAAAGCTCTTGATACAAAGGTTATGGATAGAACGATGGTCATACTGGATATCTTTGCGGCGCATGCAAGGACTGCCGAAGGCAAGCTTCAGGTTGAGCTTGCACAGCTTCAGTACAGATTGTCAAGGCTTACTGGCAAGGGAATCTCTATGTCTCGACTTGGTGGTGGTATTGGTACCAGAGGACCGGGTGAGAAGAAACTTGAGCAGGATAGACGAGTTATCAGAAACCGAGTTGCACAGCTTCGACGTGAGCTGACTGATGTTGTAGCGCACCGAGAACTTACGCGAAAGGGTAGGGAGTCGGGAAGTGTTCCTGTATTTGCGATAGTGGGTTACACAAATGTAGGTAAATCCACTTTGTTAAATGCACTCACTGGCGCTGACATTTTGGCTGAAAATAAGCTTTTTGCAACCCTTGATACGACGACAAGAGCATATGAGTATTCGAGAGCTACAGGTAAACAGAAGGTTCTTCTTACAGATACGGTTGGTTTTATCAGAAAATTACCACACAATCTTATCGATGCCTTTAGAAGTACCCTTGAAGAGGTATGCTACGCCGATTATATAATTCACGTGGTTGATGCTTCGAGCGAGAATCGAAGGGGTGAGATGAAGGTGGTTTACGAGACGCTTGATATGCTTCTAAGTGGCAGAGGTTCTTCTGGAAGAAGAAATGATGATGGCAACGATAATAGCGTTAAGAAGATTATCACGATATATAACAAGATAGATAAGCTTACGAATCCAGATGATAGATTAGGGCTCCTGGATAAGAGAGCTAGTCAGGTTCTTCAAGTATCTGCGAAGAAACGTATTCATTTGGAGGATATTAGTGAGGCTATAGATTCTCTGCTTAGAGAGGATAGAGAATATGTCGAAACTACTATAAGTTATAAAGATATGTCGCTTCTGGCTGAGATAAAGTCGCGTGGTGAGATTCTTGAGGAGAAATATCAGGAAGATGGGGTGTGGATAAAGGCATACATTCCGCGTCAGATAAATATTTATCATTGAAAGGAAACTTCTTGACAGACATTTATCAAGATGCTATTATATTCTAGCGTCTTAAAGACGTAGCTGTAAATCAGTTTATGCCGCAATAGGCTTAGACTTGGTAGACATATTCAGCTTGGAGATGTACTCAAGTGGCTGAAGAGGTGCCCCTGCTAAGGGTATAGGTCGTTAATAGCGGCGCGAGGGTTCAAATCCCTCCATCTCCGATTTATTCCTCGATAGCTCAATGGTAGAGCATTCGGCTGTTAACCGAAGGGTTGTTGGTTCGAGCCCAACTCGGGGAGCTTGACAATAATGCTTTGTTTGTAACGATCGGAACGCTGTGTTCTGCCTTACAACTTGCTTCGCAAGTTTTCCAGCCAGAACAGCAGCTTCGGAGCATCGTTTTCCTTCGGAAAAGATGCTCGGATACCGATTTGCAAGCAAATCGTTATCTGTGGCGACATAGCCAAGTGGTAAGGCGTGGGACTGCAACTCCCTGATCGCTGGTTCGAATCCTGCTGTCGCCTCTTAAGAGCTTTTGGTTTTACCAAGAGCTCTTTTTTTGCGTTATTCATTATTTGTCCTCTTTCTGATATAATGAGGTAAGATTTAGTTTTATAGATGAATGAAGGGATTATATTATGGGTATTGGAAGCAGTCGTAGGTTCTATGAGTCAGAAGTAGCACCAATGATTCGAAGGAAGTTTCCTGAATATGAAGGAAGGATTGCGGTTGGAATCTGTGGCGAGGGTTCGGATTGTTTTGGCTATGATGATTTCATTTCCAGGGACCATGACTTCGGAACGGGCGTATGCTTGTGGCTTACAGATGATGATATGCGGAGTATAGGAAGTGAGTTAAATGCTGAGTATGAATATCTGGTAGATCAACATCCTGGAAATAAGCTGACGGAGCGGCTTCGCGCAAGACGTGGATGTATGACTATTAGTGGTTTTTACTCGAAGATTCTTGGAACTGAGCTTAGCGCAAGTGCTACAAGTTTATCTGATGATGAATGGAATCGTATTGATCATGCTTGTCTTGCTACAGCGGTAAATGGGACTGTTTTTCGAGATGATCTAGGCGTGTTTACCTCATTTCGAAGACTTCTTCTGGATTATTATCCGGATAATATCTGGCGGATAAGACTCGCAAATGAACTTCATAAATACGCAGCTAGTCTTCAGGTTAATTATGCACGCTGTATGTGCAGGGGTGACTGGGTTGCGGCGAGACTTTGTCATATGCAGGGACTGGAGGCGGCGATGCAGCTTTACTTCTTGCTGAAGCGACAGTATCCTCCTTATTATAAATGGACATTCAGGCGACTTGAGGAGATTGATAGGGAGAGTGTTGATTCTTCGAAGGTTTACGGAGGTTTCTCCACTCTTATTAAGAAGCTGGCGGATGAGCCTGGTGATAAGAGTGCGTGGGAGGGAATCAAGTATTCTCCGAATTATATAAATCTTTCGGATCCGATGATTGTTCTCGCGGAAAGAATCGCAGGGTGTCTGGTGGATATGATGAATAAAAATGGTCTCACGGACAGGACAAATCCTTATCTTGAGACCTATGTAGATGAAATCTTAAAAACACGGTGACAGCACTAATGACACCGTGTTTTGTTTATGAAAAGTAAGAAGCTATGTAGTCAAGAAACTCTGGATAGGATTTACGGATACACATTACATCATCTATCTCTATCTTTGTTTTTAAGATAGTTGCTAGAAGTATCGCACTCATCGCCATTCTGTGATCATTGTAGGAGGATAGTTTGATAGGACTATCATTTCTTGCCTCCCCAGGGTTGTAGCGATATACAGTCAGTGTATCTTCATCTTCGTCTGTTCTTACACCAACAGCAGCCAGCTGCTCTCTTATAGCAGCAACTCTATCGGATTCTTTAATTCTCAGTCTGTTTATTCCGGTAAATGTTATATCGTCGAAGACAAATGGAGCGACCATTGCCATATATGGAGCGATGTCGGGACTGTTAGTGATATCCCATGTTACGCCGCTCTTTGGCTTAGTACCATTATCTACTTCATTTGCAAGTTTAAGGAAGTCGGTGATTACTCTATCGCCTTGTTCTGAATTAAAGTTTAGGTTTGTGACCTTAATATCAGAGAATCTCTGAAGACATAGGAGAAATGCACCATTTGACCAGTCTCCTTCGACGTCGAAGTCAGGAAGCTTTCCCTTTGATGCAGCTGCTTCGTAACCGCCTGGTTTTACGTAATATACATTTCCTTCACGTTTTGCTGTACAACCATACTTTTCAAGAACATCCTGAGTCAGCTGGATGTAAGGCGCTGATGTTATATTTCCTATTACCTTTATATTACAAGGCTCGTTGAAAAGTGTAAGAGCCATAAGGAGTCCTGAGATATATTGCGAGGATACGCTTCCGTCGATAATATATTCGCCAGGTGTCATCTCTCCACTAAGAATGATTGAACGAGTCTCTGGATGCTTTGCAAAGTTGAAATTATGAGGCATCATAGCATCTGCGAGTTCCTTAATTGGTCGATCGAAGAGACGACCTGTGGTTTGGAAACAGAGTTCTGTGATTCCGTGGTGCTCACGACCTTTTCCAAGAAGAAGTGCGGCTGCCACTGGAATCATAAATCTAAGTGTTGAACCGCTTTCGTTGCAAGGAATATATAGAGTTCTTCTTCGTCCAACATTTTCAGGTTTTGTCCCCATTTCATTTTCTAGTATGGTGTTATGAAGAATCTGAAGTATTATCTTCGTTGCACGAACGTCTTCGCCATCATTTGCCAGAATCTGGAGATTTGAGTGGTCTCCACATAGAAAACGGATAATCAGTTCTCTATGATATATGGATTTAGATGGCGGAGCATCTATAGTAAAGTTAAATGTTTTATTTTCACAATTAATTATCATTAATACATCCTTTTCTAACCGTGAATTAGTAACCTTACGCATTATAGCATCAGGACTCGTTACTTGACAAGAAATATAATTGACACATTAAGTTGACGGGTTAGTCAAAACTAAATGACTTGACGGAGTGTCAAAAATGTTTGACAAAGTGTATCTCATTTGATAAACTCATGAATCATATTCTTAAAAAGGGGAGATTAAGGCTATGTCAAACTTAGTAGTGGAGGCACTGAAGTCAGGGGATTACTCAGATCAGGTGCTGAGGGACGCTCTTCAGCTAAAGGGTGAAGAGCAGCAGGAGCTTTTTGGAGCTGCCCGTGAATTCAGATTAAAGTTTTATCCAGATAACAGGGCGCAGGCACGAAGCGTAATTGAGATCAGTAACATTTGCAGACAGAGATGTCTTTACTGCTCGATAGGTGGTAAGGACCAGCAGTTCAACTATTCCTTGGATGCAACGCAAATGGAAATGCTGATGGACTATCTTTATAAGGATGGTCGAAGAGTTGTGCTTCTTCAGTCAGGAGAGAATCCAAGCGAGAAGTTTATTCGCGAGGTTGAAGCGGCAGTTAAGATCATTAAGGATAGATATAATGATCTTCGGATTATCTTATGTATGGGTGATCTCACTAGAGAGCAGTATCAGAGACTTTATGATGCGGGTGCATCGGACTATGTTATCAAGTTTGAGGCTTCAAATGAGGAGCTTTTCAACAAATGCAAGCCAAATGATAATTTAGAGAATAGACTGAAATGTATTGAGGATCTGGCGGATATAGGCTATAGAGTCGGATCTGGAAATATCGTTGGCCTTCCTGGACAGACTCTAGATGATCTTGTGTCTGATATCAAACTTGTACATGATCTGCCACTTGGAATGAATAGTACTACGATATTTATTCCGGCAGAAAACTCTGGATTTGCAAATGAACCAGCTGGTGATCCAAATCTAACACTTAATATGATGGCAATCATGAGAATCATGAATCCATCAAGGCTCATGCCTACAACAAGTTCTCTTGAGAAGATGATTGAAGATGGTCAGTATCTTGGCCTTATGGCTGGCGCAAATACTGTTACTATACATGATGGTACGCCGGAAGAACTTCAGGAATATTTCCCGATATATTCTACTCATCGTGTCCGTCCACAGATAGATCATTTTAGAGATATACTTAGAAGAGCCGATATGACAGCAGATATAGTGTAAAAAAAATGAGTCACTTTTTACGTCCGACGTAAAAGTGACTCATTTTGAATTAGCTTTGATTTTTAATTAAAAGTTTGTTGGACCCTGTGGTGTCTGATCGTCACCAGGTTGCTGAGCGAAGTACTGATTGAAGTCCTGAGGAGTCTGAGGAGCCTGAGGCTGTCCCATTCCTGCCTGCTGATCCATACCAGGACCGCCTGTAATCTGTCCAAATCCCTCTCCACCAAAGTTCTGAGGTGGCTGTGGAGCTGCTTTCTTTCCTTTTAAAACTGTAAGGATGATAAGAACTGCATCTATTATAAGAGCTATAATACCGACAGCAAGAAGTGGTTTAGCCTGATCAAAGTTTCTGATCTGGATATAATATTCCTTACCATACTGAGAGATCTCATCATCTGTGAAACCACCGCTACTCATGAAATCCTTGAAGTAGCCAGCGTCTTCTTTGTCCATACCAACAATCTTACCTTTTACATGAACAGAAGTAGTTGTATCTTCAATCTTACCATCCATCATGTCGTAAGTTTCATTTGTCTGAGTATCCATAGTTGCAATCATGCTCTTGTCAGTAACCTGAATACCCATGTAAGATTTTTCACCTACTGGAATTACATATCTATAATATGTACTCTCAGTTACACCATTTCTTTTGTTTTCTACTGTTTCAAAGATACCAAAGTTATAGTAGATATCGCCTTCTACGATAGCGCCTTTTTCAATCTGATCATCTGATATAGTGGCCAGATCAATTGGGGTTTTCTTTGAATCGGCAAGCTCTATAATACCAAAGATTGTACAGAGTACACCGACTACGAGAAAGATAGCGATTACTTTAAAAAAGCCAGATCTAAAAATGTGTTTCATGTTTCTTTTTCCTCCGTGGATAATATTGCTTTAAGTAAGTGTTAATTAAGTACGTTATCTGTTGCATTCTGAGAATAAGTAGGTACTTGACTGCTGAGGAATGCATTTCTTCTATCATCAACTGCTGAAATCATAGAGCTGTAGTTGCCCTTGTCAGTCGCATTTGCGAGGTCATCATTGTATCCTGTGAAGAAGTAAGGTGCCCTGCGATACATTTCTTCAAGTATCTGATGACCTATGGCCTCATCCTTGATGCTAACCATATTTTTCTTATGATTGCGGTCCCACATTGTAAATGAATATGACTTCGTTGTGCCAGATGGGATACCGTAGGTAGTGTGCTTGGTAGTTGTGATCATTACATATGCCCAGATAAGAGAGTCATAAGGCATAACTATGGTACCCGGAAATGCATAGAACAGCACGTGCTTATCTCCGATGTAAGCATTTCCGATACGAGTTGCGTATGCCATATCTCGTTCTAGAACATCTTCTAGTACTCCATGCTGAGCCATAGATTTTTTAATAGCTCTCTTATATCCACCAGTGATGAAATTAATTATAAGAACTGCTCCGCAAATGAAGAAAACAAGAGACAATATAGAATAGAATATATTATTATCCCCCTCGTCATTAACGAGAAGACTCATTGGGGTTACCATATAGAAGTTATAGTATGTAAATGTGTAATCATCTAGATTTGCGCCACCTGCTTCAAAGAAATCTTCGAAGTATCTTCTCTCGGTAGCTGACATTTCTTTTAAGTAGCCCTTTCCAGAGAGATAGATAGGTGGAAGCTCAGTTTCGATTCCATCTAAATAGTCATAGGTTCCATCAGATATCTTATCAGCGATATCAGTTTTATTATTACGTACATAGAAACCCATGTATTCGCCGTCGTTAGTAGATGTTACGTAGTAGCGACCATCATCATCAGAGGCGTAGTAGTCATATAGTATGTTGTTGTCGCAGGTGAACCATTTGCCGTCAGCATACTGGCTGCTTGGGGTTTCAAAAAGGTCAGGTGCACTTACGAAGACATACCTAAAGAGTTTATTGTTAATTCCCCAGAATAAAACAAGTCCGAGAAGCAAGAAGAATAGTCCGCCAAGAATATATATCTTAAATGCAGATTTTTTAATTTCCTTATATATTTTTTCCATATGTTTCCCCGATAAATACTTATTTCTTCACGCTGACATAGTAAAACTAATCAGACAGAGCCCATTTTAACAGAAATGCACTATTCCGTGCAACATAAATAATGATATAATCGACATAAATGTATATGGGAGGGGATATCATGAACGATAAGAGAGATTATGAACTATTTGCGGCGGCTCTTTCTCTCGCGGCTGTAAGGCATGGAGGCCAGACTAGAAAAGATAAAGTGACTCCATATATTTATCATCCTATAGCGGTGGCAGGTTTAGTCAGGGATGCAGGATATGATCTACGTTATCAGACGGTAGCTGTGCTACATGATGTTCTCGAAGATACAGAAACGGATGAAGAAGAGCTTGTAGTCTTTGGTGAGGATATACTGGAGGCTGTAAAACTGCTTACACGTCTGGAAGGTGCTGATGAAGCAAAGTATGTTGCGAAGATTCTTCAGAATCCGTTTGCAAGAGTGGTCAAAAATGCAGATAAAATATGTAATCTCTGGGATGCAATGTATGAAGGTACTCCAGGGGAGAAGCGGACTAAGAAAGTCCGTTCCTTTGCCGAGAAGTATATAAAGAAGTCAGAAGACTTCTATAAAGGTAGATTTTCTAAGGCTTTAGATGATTCGATAGAGCGGGCACACATCCTACTTAGCGAGGATATAGTGTCTGAGAGACAGTACCCAAGTTATTCTAGAGAAGAAATGACATTTTAATCCTTAGTTTTTTATAGAGTAATCATTTGAATAAGCATTTCGTATGTCATCAAATGAATTATACTGCTCTGACAGACAGAACTCCTTAGACCAGGTCATATAGTAGGCCCATGGAATATGAGTTTCTGAGAGCTTCTGAATATCTGGGATGTAGCCGACTTCGGTAATAGCAGGAACCTTCTTGGTTGTGGTATTTGCAATCAGTTCCTCGTACTTATCTGCGTAGTCAGTGTATTCCTTTGAACCAAGGTATATATCCCAACCTATAACATCCACATATTCATCGCCTGGATATGATTCTTTAGTTGGTGCACTCCAAACCCAGAGAAGATTGTCCAGGTGATATTTATTTACAAAAAGGTCATACATAAGAAGGTACATTTCCTTTGTGACGGCTCCACCCTGTGCGCCCCACCAGAACCACTGGCCCTCAGCCTCGTGAAAAGGTCTCCAGAGAATTGGAATGTCTCTTTCTTTAAAGACAAGCAGCTCTTTAGCAATTTCTTCAAGATCAGAGTAAAATGCTTTGCGTTCAGGAGTTCCTTCTATTAATACCTTTCTGGCATCAAAATCAGTATTCTTCATATAAAATGCTTTGTCTCTTCCTCCAAGAGGTGAAAACCAGTGGAAGCAGAAGCAGAGAATAGAGTCAGTATTCTCTGCGAGTTTTAAAGCAGTCTTAAGCGTATCCCTGTTTTCATAAACTTCAGTGAGACACTCTTCACTAGCATCATCATAGTTGATATTTGGGCTGTAGGATAACATTTCAAATCCAACTACCTTAGGGTAGTGGCCAGTAAGATCATGGATTAGTTGGTACTCCTCCATGGGATTAGTTTGAGTGTGCTGTCCAGTGAGGATAGACTTTCCTGCAGTATCTGCAAGATAACCAAGAAGCGCTTTAGCCTTCTCAGTAGCGTTTTTGTTGACAGGGGTAATGTCGTAATTCATATTGTTCTCCATGTAAGTAAGTGTATAAAAACATTGGATATTATAACACAAAACTCTTGGTAATAATAGAAGAAGACGGTATAATGGTAAAGACTGGTTACTATTTGCGGGATATCATAAATATATGCAATCGGCCGTGACTGCTTGCAGTCAAAGGCAGATTACATATATTTATGATAATTACTGCGAAGCAGGAATCTCAAAATCATGAGGGAGGTGTCTGCGAAGCAGACAGTAGAGCGCGGGTAGCGCGGACGTCCCGAATGGATTTTGAGAATACCGCAAATAAATTAGATGGATTATTCTAGCGAAGCAATCTATATACATTTTAAGGAGAAGGGGTATGAGATTTAGACCATGTATTGATATTCATGATGGAAAGGTGAAGCAGATAGTTGGCGGAACGCTTTCCGATGAGCTTGGAGCAGAGACAAACTTTGTGTCTGAACATGGGGCAGGATATTTTGGAAGACTCTATAGAAATTGTGATGTTCCAGGCGGACACATAATACTACTGAATAAGGCTGGAACTCCAGAGTATCTAGAAGATATTAGAGCAGCATCTGAAGCTATGAAGGAATACCCAGGCGGCTTCATGATAGGCGGTGGAGTAACCGTTGAAAATGCCAAGGAATATCTAGAGCTGGGGGCATCTCACGTTATAGTCACTTCTTATGTATTCCGTGATGGACTTATCGATTATAAGAGGCTTGAGCAACTTGTAGAAGAGATAGGAAAGGAACATTTGGTTTTAGACCTATCCTGCAGAAGAAGACTCAACTCTGCCGGAACATATTCCTATTATATAGTAACAGACAGGTGGCAGAAGTTTACTGATACACACCTGAATCATAAGACGCTGGATCTTCTGAGTAGATTCTGCGATGAGTATCTAATTCATGCCGTAGATGTAGAAGGAAAGAAATGCGGTGTAGACAAGGATCTGCTTAAGATGCTTGGCGAATGGAAGGGAACCTCTCCTATTACTTATGCAGGAGGCGTTTCAAGCTTTGAAGATATGGATCTTATACGTGATCTAGGCCAAGGCAAGGTTGATGTAACTATAGGAAGTGCTTTATCTATCTTCGGAGGAGATATGGACTTCCAGCAGGTAGTTAATTACAGCAAGTAGGAGTTAGTATGAGAAAGTTTAAGAAAAGCATAGCTATGGTTCTTGCAACAATGATGTGTGTTTCTATGGCGGCTTGTGGAAATGCTACGCCTGTCGAAGAGTCTGTTGATGGTGACGGTTATGACAAGACCGAAAGTACTCAGTCCGACGCCGATAATTCAGAGGACAGTAGTTCAGGAGCAGATGCATCAAGTTCTATAGCTAGTTCTCTCAAAGGTACAGGTCCTGCAACTAAGGAAGATGCATTTAGTGCAGAAGGTGGAGCAGACAGCGCTCAGCTGAAAGATGGGGATGTACTTGTTGATATCAACTTCGATGATAATGATGTGGACGGCTTCATGTCCTACACAAATGGCGGTACATTTGACCTGAAGGCTGAAGAGGGTCAGCTTGTAGCTACTATAAAGAATTGTGGCGGTCTCGATTATGCTAACCAGATATATTGGGATGGTTTTGGACTTAGTGAAAACTGTGTATATACTTATAGCTTCGATATATCTAGTGATATAGAACGCAAGGTGGAGTATCGCCTTCAGATTAATGGTGGCGATTATCACGCATATCAGGGAGAGAAGATAGATGTTGGCCCAGAGGTTACAAACTTCAGTGTGGATTTTGAGATGACGGAGGAGTCTGATCCGGCGCCTCGTATCGTATTTAATATGGGTAAGATGGAAGATATGTCCTCAGATCCAGGCGAGCATAAGATATATATCGATAATATCAAGCTTGAAGTAAAGGATGCATCAAGTGCAATCGAAGTGTCTGCGCTTCCAACCTATGTAAATGTAGCTGTTAACCAGATGGGTTATAAGCCAGAGGATAAGAAGTTTGCGGTTGTGAAGACAGCTACGACTGGCGACGAAGAGTTCATAGTTTGTGATGCTTCAACCAATGAGACTGTATATGCGGGAAAACTTGGGGAAGTGATTCACGATTATGGTGCAGATATAGATGTAAGACAGGCAGATTTCAGCGACTTTGCTGAGGAAGGTGAATATTACATTTATACTGAGGAAGGCGCAAGTTATTCATTTGGAATATATGATAATCCATATTCTGACATATACCGCGATACTGTGCTAATGCTCTATAGACAGAGATGTGGAATCGCTGTGGAGAGTGGTGGCGTGTTTGATCATCCAGAATGTCATACTGGAAATGCTACGATTTACGGAGATACGAGTGGCAAGACAGTTGATGTTAGTGGTGGTTGGCATGACGCGGGTGACTATGGAAGATATACAGTATCTACAGCGAAGACTATAGCTGATCTTCTTAACAGCTATCAGGATTTTGGCGTAGAGGATGATGAAATGGGTATACCAGAAAGTGGAAATGGTATTCCAGATATACTTGACGAAGCACGCGTGGGTCTCGACTGGATGCTCAAGATGCAGGATCCAGAAACAGGCGGTGTATACCATAAGGTTACATGTGCTGTATTCCCAGAGACAATAGCTCCTGAGGAAGAGACAGACGAACTTATCTTAGCACCGATTTCTGTAACAGCGACTGCTGATTTTGCGGCGTGTCTCGCTAAGGCAAGTGTTATGTATAAAGATATCGACGCAGACTTTTCGACTGAGGCACTGGCTGCTGCTGAGAAGGCCTGGGACTATATATCAGGGCTTGATTCTTTCAAAGGATATAAGAATCCGAAGGAGATTGTTACAGGAGAATATCCTGATGATAAGACTCTGGATGAGAGATACTGGGCTGCAGTAGAGCTCTATCTTGCAGGCTACGAAGATGCAAAGGATTTCGTCGAGAAGACAGATGCAAATGATATAAATGAGGGACTTGGTTGGGCTGATGTTGCACTATATGCAAATTATGATCTCGCTCTTTCTGACGATGCAGAGCTTGCTGCAAAGGGTAAAGAGCAGATTGTTTCAAATGCTAATGTGCTCCTTGATCAGTCTACAAGAACAGGCTACTTCCTTGGATTTGGAAGTAACTTCTTCTGGGGAAGTAACATGAATGTTGCTAATCAGGGTGAGCTTCTCTATATGGCTGAGAAGGTTACAGGCGACGCGGCATACGGAGAACTTGCTAAGCATCAGCTAGATTATCTTCTGGGAACAAATGCACTTGGTTATTGTTTCGTAACTGGTTATGGTACATTTTCACCAGAAAATCCTCATCATAGACCTTCACAGGTGGCGGGACAGGCTGCTAGCGGAATGCTGGTTGGTGGACCTAACAAGAATCTTGAGGATCCTTATGCTATAGCAGTTCTTACAGAAGAGAGTCCTGCAACAAGCTATGTAGATAATGTACAGAGCTACTCTACAAATGAGGTTGCTATTTACTGGAATTCACCTCTTATCTATCTTCTTGCTGCAGAGCAGTAAGTAATCAAACTAATCAAAATATACAATTAGGAAAAATATAAATGGACAGCGAAGTAGTGGTAACTGAAACAAAAGAAAAGGAAGACCGCAAGGAAAGCGGTAATGTGATTGGAAGATTTTGGAGTCGTAACTGGTCGTGGATTATATCCACGGCCGTTGCGGCTGTATTTATGCTGGTGATCATGAAGATACTCAAGGTAGCTCCATTTGGAACATACGGCTTTACCTTGGTAGATAGCATACATCAGTATGTACCATTTTTCAGCGATTATCAGGATAAACTGAAGACAGGTGGAAATCTTTTCTACACTTGGGATGTTGGAATGGGACAGAACTTTCAGTCTCTTCTTCTATATTATATGGCATCTCCGCTGAACCTGATTATTGCATTTGTTTCACGAAGGCATATCATGACGGTTATGTCCTGTCTTATCTCACTTAAGATGGCTATATCCGCTGGAACCTTTAGCTTCTTCCTTTCTAGAAGAAAGGGAAAATGCACCAACAACATGATGATAGTTGCGCTTGGCCTTGCATATGGTCTAAACAACTACATGTGTGGATATATGTGGAATCTGATGTGGCTGGATTCTATAATGGTTCTTCCTCTTATCATACTTGGATACGAGAGACTGATTAAGAAGAAGGATCCAAGACTTTATACGCTTGCGCTTTTTTATAGCTTGTATTGCAATTATTATATTTCATTTATTATATGCATATTCTTAGTTCTGTGGTTCCTTACGACAGGCCATACGGATGTTCGTAAGTTCTTCTTCGATGGACTTAGATTTGCAGGGGCATCAATCCTTGCGGCTATGATGTCTGGACTGACACTTCTTATATCATACTTAGGTATTATGAAGACTGCTTCAGCTGGAGCAGATATACCACAGTGGAGCTGGTATCAGAACTTCTTTGAACTTATAAAGAATCAGTTCTTCCTCACAAAGCCGATCAATATGAATACATTTGATGGACCTGCTAATCTTTACTGTGGAACTCTGTGTATAGTGATGCTATTCATTTATGTATTTTCTAACAAGATTAATATATGGGAAAAACTTGGCAAGATCGTTCTGATAGCTATCTTCCTGGTCAGCATGAATCAGGAACTACTCAACTTTATATGGCATGGATTCCATAATCAGTACGGAATACCAAATCGTTTCTCATTCCTTTATATCTTTACGCTTCTGGTGATATGTTACGACATGACAGTAAGGCTAAGAAAGACACATATGGCAGCAGTTATCCTAGGCGTGGTGCTGTCACTTGCATTTCTTTTCACCTGCTACTTTACTGTTGGTTTCTCAGATATCAAGTCCGTTAATTACTTCCTGGCGGCTTCAGTATTCTTGATGGTAATCTATGGAGCGCTGCTAATTCTTAGAAGAATCAACTTCATTTCAGTAAAGATTAATACAATCTTCTTAGGTCTACTTCTTATACTTGAGATTATCACAAATGCAGCTGTAGGTCTGACTTCCAGAACTCCAGCTAGTGGCGAGTTCTATCTTCAGTATACTGAGGAAATGGAGGAATCCACCGCCAAGATTAAAGAACAGGCGGATTCGAAGGACCTGAAGTTCTACCGCGAAGAGATAATAGATCCAATACTTCTTGATGAGAATACTTATAACAACATGAAGAGTGTTGGTACATTTTGCTCAACTGTCCGTGGTGATATGGTGACAGTGATGAATTATATGGGCTTCTACACTGGAGCTAATGAGTTCATCTACATGGGTGCGACTCCTGTGACAAATGATCTCTTCGGAGTGAGATATATCTATGTAAGAAATGATAAATACTTCCCTGAATCAGATGACCTCGTGCCGGTTCTCACAACTGACGATATGGTGGTTTATGAAAATACTTCTGCTATGCTGATAGCTTATGGAGTTAATTCAGAAGTTCTGACACTTTGGGGGTATAAGAATTATGATGTGGCGACTGTGCTGAATAGCTTTGCTCAGTGTGCTACTAATGAAACTTATAATATATTTGAGCCAGTGTATCCAATCTTTGGAGTGACAGGTTCTGAATGCGATGCAACCTTTAGTTCAGAGAATCCTACCACCATAAACTTCAGCAATGCCAATTCTGATGATATGTATGTAAATGCTAGCTTCGAGGTTAAAGAGGACGGCAGATACTATATTAATATCAGAGCTAATTACATAAATGAGATAACATATTCTCTAAATGGTGAAGAGAAGACTGCTGACAGATATCAGACTCAGATGCTGGATCTGGGTGATCTGAAGGAAGGGGATGTGGTTCATTTCAAGATTGCTTTTTCATCTAGTCATTCCACTGATGGAACTATCACAGTTTATACAGCGAAGCTTGATCCAAATGCGCTTACGACATTTAGGGCAAATCTTATAAAGAGGCAGATGAATGTTTCTGAAGTAAGAGATGGATATGTTAAGGGTGATATTCTTCTAGATGATAATCAGATTATCTTCACATCTATTCCATATGACGAGGGATGGACGGTTTATCTGGATGGCAAGAAGGTAGAACCCGTCAAGGTTGGCGATGCATTTCTGGGAATCAAAGCCGGCGAGGGACAGCATACAGTAGAAATGAAATACGTCTCGGAAGGCTTCTATCCAGGTCTGATACTGAGCATCATAGGTTGGCTAGTTTTTGCTACGTTATGCATATATATATCATTGAAAAAAAGAACAAAAAAAAGTATAATCAAATAAGGTGTGATATTGGGGGCAAGGTCACATATATAATTGTATAATGAGGTGTTGATATGGAAAAGTTAAGGAAAATGGAGCCTAAGAAATTAGCGCTTATTACGGCTCTCATAGTGGCAGTTTTAGGTGCTATCGGAGTGCTGTTTTCAGGCCAAATGATGGTTGTCGGCATTATAGTCGTAGTGCTTCAGGTAGCTATCGTATTCTTCATATTAAATACCGGTTCGGAGCAGGCACAGGAGAAGACGCAGAGTGATAAGTACAGGAAGCTCTTCAAGAATCTGCCAATCGGTTTTGCTCAGGCAAAGATCATTATCGATCCTGCAGGAGATGTTATCGGATATCAGCTAGAAGATGCTAACAATACATTTGGTTCATACTTTAATCTCGATAGAGAAGAGTTTGTCGGCAAGGTATTGGGCGACAGCCATATCGAGGTTCTTCAGGATATCAATGCCTGGTTTAAGGCTTATAATACTTCGGGTACCAAGGAAGGTGACCTGATGGACGTAGAGATAACTATGGAGAAGCTTGGCAAGGTCTTCAACACAGTTATGTATAAGTCTGAAGCCGACTATATAAATATGGTAGTTATCGATGTGACTGAGCAGAAGGAGACAGAGGCAAAGCTCTCCAGAGCCATCACAGATGCAAATGCAGCTTACAAGACTCAGGCAGAGTTCCTTGCAAATATGAGTCACGAGATTCGTACTCCTATCAACGGAATCCTGGGTATGATTCAGCTTACACTTATGGCTGATGATCTTCAGGCTGATTATAGAGATAACCTTATTACAGCTAAGAATTGTGCAGATAACCTGCTTCGTCTGATCAACGATATCCTTGATATCAGTAAGCTTGAAGCTGGTAAGTACAAGATTAAGGAAGAAATATGTGATATTAAGAGCGCTATTGAAGAGACAGTTGCAGCTCACGTTCCTTCAGCAGATGGAAAGAATATATCACTTGATCTATCATTTGGTAACAACATGCCTAAGCTTGTTCGTGCAGATGGACAGCGTATCCAGCAGGTGCTTAACTGTATGCTTTCAAATGCTATCAAGTTTACTTCCGATGGTGGAGTAAGAGTTAAGATAGCTGCACTTGATGATACAGATGAAATGATAAGACTCCGTATCGCAGTTGCTGATACTGGTATCGGTATCTCAGATTCTGATATGAGCAAACTCTTCGTCAGATTCTCACAGGTAGATGGTTCAGATACACGTAAGTACGGTGGTTCAGGACTTGGACTTGTTATCTCCAAGCAGATAACTGAGCTGATGAATGGTACTATCTCAGTTCAGAGTAAGGAAGGCATAGGTTCAACATTTATCGCAGAGATTCCTGTAAAGGTTGTTAAGGCAGCTGAGGTTGAAGCTGAAGAAATCAAGAAGGAAGATCCTGCAGTTTACTCAATCAACAACGCAAATGGCAAGAATGCCCGTATCCTTGTTGCAGAGGATGAGCCAGTTAACCAGCAGGTTATCGGAAAGCTCCTTGGTATGGCAGGCTTCTCTTACGATATAGCTGAAAATGGAGAAAAGGCCGTTGAGCTTTATAAGGAGAAGACTTACGACGCAGCACTCTTCGATGTACAGATGCCTGTTATGGACGGTATTGCTGCTACTCAGGAGATTCGTAAGATCGAGCAGGAGAATAG
Source organism: uncultured Lachnospiraceae bacterium (assembly GCA_902760415.1). Taxonomy (GTDB): domain Bacteria; phylum Bacillota; class Clostridia; order Lachnospirales; family Lachnospiraceae; genus Eubacterium_Q. Next base: position 15,142 of record CACWGK010000028.1, on the reverse strand, counting down.
AAAGCCAAGACTTCCTATCATCGCTGTAACAGCTAGAGCAATGTTCGGTGATAAGGAACGTATCATGCAGAACCAGCTTGATGATTATATCGCAAAGCCATATAACCTCAACACAGTAGTTGATACACTTAATAAGTATATTGATGGCGATGACGATAAGGATAAAAAGGAAGCTGATACAGATAAGTAAAGCTATGAATATGACAGAGGATAGTTCTCATATGAGAGCTATCCTCTTTTTTGTTTGTCCTATCACAGTGACATCGTTCATTTGATTAACATAAAGTAGTTTACACTTTGCTGCGTGCCCACTTTTCGTTCGTCTTTTTTCACAAACTCCATTGTCTATATTGCCATTTCAAAAAGATTTAAGGGATTATTCGTCCCGCTAAGCTCCTCAAAACAGTCATAAATAGTCACGTATGCGCAAAAACAGGCGCCCAGAAACCGAGCATTTTGGTCTTCATTTCACTGATAGACCGCTAAAATGGGAGGTTTCTCTTTTTTTGGTGAACTAAAATGCAACTATTTGTTGCGCAACATAAGTGGGCATTTGTGCCGTGGTTGACTCCTGACTTTGGTGATAACCTATGAGTCAATCACCTCGGGAAAGGAGGTAGAAAATGAGGACCTACAAAGTAGGGTTATGTGATGCAGACCTGGATTACTGCGGTGCTCTTATGGATTACATTAATGCACACAGAGATATGGGTATGACGGTTACTTTGTTCACGGGGATGGATGAGGTTCGTGAATATCTGGAAGTTCAAGATCTGGATCTAATAGTTTCAAGTGACAATAGTTTGTTTTCAGATACCGACGATGGCAGTTTTTATATGGATGTAAAGGCGTGTTATCTCACAGATTACCGCCAGACGCCTGTAGGATGGCAGATCGACAAGAATAGATATCCATCTATTTATAAATATCAGAGAGTAGAACTCATTTGCGCAGAAATCAGGGCTCTTATATCAGAGAAGAAGGATGTAAGGGAGTTACATAGTATATATGCCGTCTATTCACCTCTTGGTCGGTGTGGGAAGACTCGGCTAGCAAAGGCACTTGTACAAGATGACGGGGTGAGAGGCGGATTATATGTATCAGCTCAGGATTTTGGCGAAGATCCTGACATGATAGATAACAATTTACTTTATTTACTTAAATCCGGATCACCTGAACTTGAAGAAGCCTTGTCTTCTGAGATTCATTTGGAGAATGGTTTCCATAGTTTATGCATATCGCCCATTTACATGGACATGCGTGATGTAACCGTCGACGATATGGAGAGACTGAAGGCCAGCCTTCTCAAGCCAGGAAAATATACAACGCTAGTTTTTGATCTTGGTAGTGCGGTGCTCAGTGATATGAGGATTTTATCTGGGTTTGACAAGATATATATGCCGACACTTTCTGACGATGTCTCCATAAGAAAGATATCAGTCTTTGAAAAAATGCTGAAGGATATGGGGCTCAGAAGTCTTATGACAAAGATTCAGAAGGTTTATATACCTGATGTGGATGAGAACAGTTCGGAAATGGAAAGAGTCCTGTGGAAGATCAAAGGACAGGATGAAGAGGAGTATTAACTCATGGAGGAGACGCTTAAGTTACATATTAAGAATGCGGTGATGGATGGCATAGATCTGTCGGGGGAGATAAGAGATGAAGATATCAGCCAGTTGATTGATAGCTGCATCGCTGAAGTATCCGATTCTTATATACCACTCAAGGAAAAGATGGAGCTGAAAAGCGAGATATTTAATTCCATAAGAAGACTGGATGTCTTGTCGGAGCTACTGGAGGACGACAGCATCACAGAAATTATGATAAATGGTCCTGAGAATATATTCTTCGAAAGGCACGGAAGTATCTATAGGTCCGAGAAGCATTTTGAAGATGGCGACAGGCTTATGAGCGTTATACAGCAGATAGTTGGAGAAGCCAATCGTATGGTAAATGAAACTTCTCCAATAGTCGATTTGATACTAAATGACGGCTCGAGAGTAAATGTTGTCTTGAAGGGTATATCTGTAGACGGCTCTGCAGTGACTATCCGAAAGTTTCCTAAGGAAATTATGGGAATGGAGAAACTGGTAGAGCTTGGGGCTATAGACAGCAGCACGGCGAGCTTTCTGGGGCTGCTTGTAAGGAGTGGATATAACATTTTCATTTCCGGTGGAACGGGAGCGGGTAAGACAACATTTTTAAATGCTCTATCCGAATATATCCCAGGAGATGAGAGAGTCGTAACGATAGAAGATTCTGCCGAGCTTAAGATCAGAGGAGTTAAGAATCTTGTGAGGCTTGAGGCGCGAAATGCAAATGTTGAAGGCCGGAATATGATAACTATTCGCGACTTAATAAAGTGCAGCCTCCGTATGCGTCCGGACAGAATCATAGTTGGCGAGGTCAGAGACGCGGCGGCAATAGACATGCTGCAGGCTATGAACACAGGCCATGACGGCAGCCTCTCAACGGGGCATGCTAATTCAGCGCATGAAATGATGATGAGACTTGAGTCGATGGTGCTTATGGGAGCGGAGCTGCCGCTGAAGGCGGTGAGACAACAGATTGCTTCTGCTATAGACATCATAGTTCATCTGGGAAGACTTAGAGATAAGTCGAGAAAAGTATTGGAAATCAGGGAGGTGATAGGTGTGAAGAATGATGAAATTATCACAAATGAAATCTATCGATTTGAGGAAGATGATTCAAGCAGTGATGTTGTTACAGGAGATCTTAAGAAGATAAATGATCTTAAAAATGTGAATAAGTTGATAAATGCAGGACTGATTGGAGTCTATAGAGATGGGGGTTACTAATGAAGGATGTGAGGGAGAGACTAGTTGCGATAGGAATATCTGCTGCGGTGTCACTTGCGGTTGTATATATATATTTCGCAAATCTCTGGGGAGTCATCCCTGCATCACTTGCAGGCGTATATATCTATAAGGTTCTGATCGAGAACATGAAGAGAAAAAAGAGACAGAGAATCCTTGGACAGTTTAAAGCGATGCTAATCGCAATGCAGAGTGCTCTTGAAGCAGGTAATTCTATGGAAAGGTCTCTTAGAGAAGCTGGTGAGGAAATGAGACAGCTATATGGAGATAAATCGAGGATTGTTAGTGAACTCGTACTTATAGATAAAAAACTGAAATTAAATATATCTCTGGAAGAAGCTCTTATGGAGTTTGCGGACAGAGTTGATATAAAAGAAATCTGTGATTTCGTGGAAGTGATTTCAGCGGTTAAAAAGACTGGAGGAAATGCAATAAAGATAATAAAGGATACTGTAAACAGGATAGTTGAGGTAATAGAACTGGGTGCTGAGCTAGAAGTTATGGTTGCATCAAAAAAACTGGAGCAACAGATGATGGTGTTTATGCCTGCCGTACTCATTTTGTTTCTCCGTGTTACTAGCAAAGGTTTTTTAAGTCCACTGTATGACACTATTCTGGGACAGATCATTATGACAGTAGTTCTTGGAATAAATATATTTGCAGATTATCTAGGGAAAAGAATCGTTGATATAAATATCTGAAAGGGGAGAGAGGATGGTTAGTTATATAACCGTAGGACTTCTGCTGGTATTATGCGTGCTCGCTATTATCAGTAGAAAAAACTATAGCAAGTATAAGGATGGATTTTCGCCCTTATGGTGGCTTTCGTTCTGGGTAGCAGATCATATAAATAAAGCTGGGATAATGGATTATGTAAGGAAAACAAAGCCCCTCAATACCAAAGCTTTGTCGCGTGAAGTATATAACAGAATAGCGGTAAATGTACATGACTTACTCCGTATTCTTATAGCATTTCTGATTATTCTGGCTGCATTGAGTTTCGTTCCAGAAAGAAAAGAAGATTTATATACCATAGAAAGGCCTGAGATAGGACAGGACCCAATTTATGTAGATATTAAGCTCACTGATAAAGATACTGATGACTTAAGTAATTATTCCCTTGAGGTTAGTCCGAGAGAATACACAAGGGAGGAGTTTAATAAAGTTTCTATGGAAGCCGAGGAGTATATAGATTCAGTAATTCTGGGTACCAATTCAAGCCGGGACCATGTTACTGAGAATATGTTTTTTCCAACGAGATATGAAGGTAGTGCTCTAAAGATTATATGGGAGACGGATATGCCTACAGTTCTTGGAAGTGATGGAAAGATAGTAGCAGATAGTCTCGAACATGCTGAACATGTAAATATTACAGCTACCATAAAGGACGCAAATTATAGCAGGGAATATAAAACCTATGCTGAAGTTTCTCAGGAGGATAATTTAAGTAACTCCGATAAGGCAAAGGTCGCAATGCTGAATATTGAAGGGGAAAACAGAGCCGAGAAAGAGTTCAAACTTCCGAGGGAGCTAGAGAATGTACTTATAGAAAGAAATGTTGAAACAAAGGATGAGAAGCTTAACGTAGTGCTTCTCTTTGGATTTTTAGTTATAGCATTAATGGGGTTTTATAAATATAGCAAGTTAAAGGAGCAAGGAGAAAAAAGAGATGAGGATATAGGTGATGCGTACTATGGATTTACTAATAGACTCGCTATATATATCGGAGCTGGGTTCACATTGCAGAAGTCATTCAGATATGCGATCAGGAATGAGAAATGTATGTTTTTAGTAAATGAGATCGAATATACACTCAACATGATCGACTCCGGCATATCTGAGCCAAAGGCATATATGGAACTGGGCAACAGACTGGGTCTGGAAGAATACATGCGTCTAATGTCGCTTATAAGCCAGAATCTTAACTTCGGTAATTCAAATCTCCTTAAACTGCTGGATACAGAGGTAAAAACAAGTTTCTTTCTAAAAAAAGAGAGGGTGAGAAAAAAGGGAGAACAGGCTTCAGAGAAGCTGCTTATCCCTACCGCTATTCTATTAATTACCGTAATTATAGTTGTCATGTTCCCGGCTTTTATAGGGATGAGATGACATAGAACAAGGTGGAAAAGAATACATTGTAATTAGGGAGGTAATAATTATGGAAGAATTATATGACAAGATCAGATGTAGATTAGCATCAGTAGGCAGGGATAACAGTGGTGTGGCAGCGGTTGAGGTAATACTTATATTGGTTGTCCTGATAGGGCTGGTTATTATCTTCAAGACTCAGGCAGTATCACTTGTAACAAAGATATGGAACACGATTACTGAAAATGCAAGCACTGTAACGGGTTAAA
>CACWGK010000028.1:0-9931 GCA_902760415.1 uncultured Lachnospiraceae bacterium | reverse complement strand
ATGAAATAAGAAAGGTTTAAATGCATGAATAATAGGGGGTATGTGACGATCTTTCTATCACTGATGATTATAGTGATGCTGATTGTCGTAACTGCAGTTTTGAAAATCATGGATGATTCAGGAGCAAAGTCAAAGGTGGTTACCGCGACTAGTAGTGCGATGTCAAGCGAACTAGCGAATTACAACAGGCTGATATTCGATCGTTATCATATCCTACTGTTAGATAAAAATGCCTCAGGTCTAGGCGAGGGAGCTCTCGAAGAAGATATGGAGGAGCTGCTGAGAGTAGATCTGGGTGATGACTTTAATGTTGAAAGTGTAGAACTAACATCGATGGCTTATTTGATGGATGATGATCTGTCGGAGTTTAAGTATCAGATAAAGGACGATTTCAAGTACGAGACGCTGAGTTATACCGTGGATAAGATCCTGGAAAAAACCGGTGGTAGTGATGATCCGGTTGATGATGAAGATATAAATGAGATGGAACAGGATATAAGCGAAGGACAGCAATCTATGGAGGCGGAGACAGAAGAAGCGGAAGCAGAAGAAGAGGAGCAAACGGAAGAAGAGGGAGAAGCAAAGCAGGCGGAGCAAGTTAATGACCCTAGAGATACTCTAAAGACTTATACGGATGCTGGTATAGCAAGTATATTGCTTCCTGGTGATGCGAACCTCAGTCCTAACTCTATATCATCCTCTGGACAAGCAACGGAACTTCCATCCGCTGGAAGGAGTTCGTTTTCATTTGGAGATATAGATACTGATTTCGATAATCTTGATCAAATGGAGCTTGATACAGGAAAAAGCAGCGGTTGGGGAACAAATCTTCTTACTAATGTTGAGGCGGTTATGTATGGAGCAGAGTGCTTCAACTCTCTGACAGATGAGAAGTACGACGATACATATCTTAATCTGGAAATGGAATATATCGTAGCGGGTGAAGATAATGATGGAGCTAATTACGAAGAAGTAGTAAATGACATATTGCTTATCAGATTTGGATTCAACTTTGCATATATTCTTACAGATCATACGAAACAGGAAGAATGTGAGGTGCTTGCAACAGCGCTAACAGTTGAGTTTCCTCCGGCCAAGTACGTAGTAAAGTATTTACTTATGGGATGTTGGTCATACATAGAATCAATCATGGATGTTTATAGATTAGTTAGGGGACATAGCGTTCCCTTCTGGAAGAATAGTACCAACTGGATTACAGATTTCGAAAGTCTTGCACATTTATCAGAACTAGAATCTGAAGCAACGGATGATGAGTCAGGACTTGATTATAAGGAATATCTGATGATTCTTATGGCATTTCAGGGAGAGGATATGTATTACAGAATGCTTGATGTGATTCAGCTAAATGTATCTGAAACCGGTGCGGAAGGATCTGACGAGACTTTTCGAATGAAAAATGCGGTAACAGCATTTGGAGCTGACGTGTCAGTAACCTATAAGGGTAGTGAGATAAACGTTCATGAGGACAGTGGATATTAAACATTTGAATATAATCTGTACTCTCGGTGGATGGAATACTTAGCTAACTCGCTAAATATAATAAAGAATCGAAAGGAGAAATAGTCAGAGGCTACATGAGATGCAGAATTATATATAGCATATTTAGAAGCAGGAGCGGGAGCAGTATGAATAACAGAGGCAGCGCATCTATAGAAGCAGCTATAGCATTTCCTCTTTTTCTCTTTACAGTATTTGCTTTTATATACATGTCAGAACTATACCGTGTTGAATCAGTAGTGTATGAGGGGTTAATTGAAACAGCTGAGTATATGGCGGAATATGCATATCTGACAGATTCTTTTGAGAGCGTATCTGTGATGGATTACCCTATGGCAAAGCTTCGCTTTGAAGAATATATCGATGACAAGGCCCTCCTGGAGAAATACGTTGTTGGAGGGAGTCTGGGGGTTAGTTTTATAGGTTCCAGCTTCCCCGATGATCAGGGATATATTGATATATATGCGACCTACTATGTGAGAATAAATGCACCAATGATAGGAATCTTTAAGAGACAGGTGAAGGAACATATTAGGCAGAGGGCATATCTGGGAAAGGGAATATATGAATCTTCTGAGACATCAGAGGAACAGCATGTTTATGTATATGTGGCAGAGCAAGGAACTGTTTATCATAACTCAAGAAGTTGTACTTATCTGATGCCTGATGTTTATGGCAGCGATAAGGCATCGGCAGAAAGAAGTGGCTACAGAGCTTGTGAATATTGCGGCGGGGGTGACGGTTCTCAGGTTTTTATTACCAGCGAGGGTGAATGCTATCATTCCAGCAGGACTTGTTCACGCCTTAAGAGGACGGTTTCTAGAAAAGCCTTAGATGAGGTAAGTCTGCCTCCCTGCTCTAAATGTGGACATTAGCTAGATAGCTAGTAATTCGTGGCAGAATCAGAAAACTTTAGACGAAAAGAGAGAAGTAATGTGCGAAACAAAAGGATTTATAAGCAAAAAAGGTTTAGATACTTAATTAAAGATAGAAAAGGATTTATGACCATAGAGGCCAGTGTTGTTGTTCCTGTAGTCATAATCGGAATATTTGTATGTTTATTAGGTCTGATACTGGTTTATGAGAGGGGTTATATTTTGTCAGAAGAGAGAAGGGCGCTTTATACTATCCCACTTGTGAATATAAGAAATAAAGAAGTAGAAGCATATCTTAATTCTCAGGATTATACGAAAGCGGTTGTTCTTGGAAGTGCTGAGGTGGTTGGTTCTTCATCTAGTAATAAGGCTACCTGTGAGGGCAGTCTCCATCTGTTTGGCTCTAGCGAAGTAGATGCTGAGAGAGAAATTGATGTAAGAATGGAAAGACTAAGGAGGTGGCAGTTTTATGGTGATACTTACGAAAAATATGGGGATTAGCCGGTTTTTCGAAGTAAATGATGTGGCTATTCCTGACAATTACGAAGTTCAAATGATCATTAATAATGAAATGAAATATATACCATTTAGCAGTCTTAGAGAGATAAATGGGAAAAAGAGTCTTAGCGTCAAGGTAGATGGACTATCAACTCTTTCCGATAAGTTTAGAAAAAGTATGCCTGGGGTGAGTGATGTAAAGGAGCTTATGAGGGATCTTAGAAAATGTCTCAGGGAGATTGGCTCCTATCTGCTTAGTCCGGATAGTCTGATACTGAGTACAAGATACATTCTATATGACGTATCCTGCGATAAGTTCAGTTTCCTATATGTTCCGGGGTATCGAACAAGTTTTAAGGAACAGTTGAAGAGTCTTTTTGAAGAGATAATGAGAATCTATGATCATCAGGATCATAATGGAGTGATGTATCTATATGACTTATATAGCAAGGTTCTGGGGGATAACTTTACTCCAGAGCTTTTTTTGAAAATGGATGATGAAGAGTCGGAGCCCTCTAAGGTGATGTTGGAAGAGGAAACATTTGAGGAGGATTCCTTTCCAAGTCTTTTCGTAGAAGAAGAATCTGAGAGTGTAGAAAGGTGTAAGGACAAAGATGAGGAGTCTTATAAAAATGAAATATCAAATAGTAAGAAATGGCATATAGCGGTATCAGTTGTGGCGATAGTTATATCGATTGTTCTTTATATACTTTTCGGAGTGATGTCATTTAAGGTTTCTGCGCTAATTGTTGGAATACTCGTTGCGTATCTGGTTATAGATTATCTAAGACTTAAGGAAAGACAAGAAGAACGAGAGGAAGACCTCGCCATGCAGCAGTACCAAGTTTCAGAGGCACCTCCTATTCATAACGAATTTAAGAAACCGCTTATTAGAGAAGAATATATAGAAACATCTGTACTATCCCAAAGCACGAGTACCTCTGTTTCATGTCTCGTACCTAGGGATAGAAATGAATCAAATGAAATCTATCTTATCGAAGGAGAAACCAGAGTTGGACGCCAGAAGGATATATGTGATTACTACTTAAATGATCCGTCGGTCAGCCGTGTCCATGCAATATTTGAGAAGAGAGGCGACAGAGTCACTATAAGAGACGCAGGATCCACAAATGGTACATTTGTAAATGATGTAAGAATCACAGGAGAAGAAGAATTAGAGGCTACCCTTGGTGATACGGTAAGTATCGCGGGGATACAGTTTGAATGTGTATAAAAGGAGATTAGATGCTTGATTAGAGAGGATCAGAGTGTATGAAAACAAGTATAAATATAATAAAAAGAATTATAGCTGGGTTCGTAGCGATATCGCTGTGTTTCCCTACAATACCGGCGGGAGAATCATTTGCGGAAGGGCAGGATTTTTCGAGCTGTGAGTTACTTATAGCGGCACCGGGACCTGACTTTTTCGAAGAGGGTACAGATATAATATCGAGTTGCAACGGAATATATCTCACACGTTACGAAGATGCATATGCGACAGCAAAGGCTTACGAATACTATTCGACAGTTTCGAGTTTAGTAGAAGTTAATGGTAGCTTTCAGGCAAATGAAGCGAGCCCAACAGACTCTTTAGAGACTGAAAAAACAACCGAAGAAGTAATTGAAGAAACGACCGAAGAATCGACAGAGGATGATGAATATAATTTATTAGATGATGTACCTATATCTGATTATAGTGGCTGCATTGCACTTATAGATACGGGAGCCAGTGGAACTGCTGTGGTTGGTGCAGTCTCAGTTCTCGGAGGAAGCACGGCAGATGATAATGGCCACGGAACTATTTTGTCAAATGCTATATCAGAGGCAAACAGCGAAGCGAGAATCTTATCTATCAAAGCGCTTGATTCAAGTTCTACTGGAAAAGTCTCGGATGTTTATACAGCTATCGAATATGCTATCAGAGCAAATGTATCAGTTATCAATCTGTCTCTTTGCTCAGTCTCAGTGGCTGATTCAGAACTGATGAGAGCGGCAATCTGTGATGCGGTAGCTAGAGGTATTATAGTTGTAGCTTCGGCGGGTAATAATGGACGCGACGCATTGTACTATACACCTGCAAATATCAGTTCTATCTATACTATAGGAGCGGCTGATTCATATGGTAACCGAATCAGTTCTTCGAACTATGGTTCGGTGGTAGATTATTACGTGACAGCTGATTCTACATCAGTTGCAGCAGCAAAGTTTTCAGCTTATGTACTAAATGGAATCGACACCGTCACAAGTCGAAGCGACGTATTTACACCAGAATATGTTGAGTCGGAGAAGTCCGAGAATAGTTTGATAAGTAGAGATAATTCCTTTCTCGCATTTAGAGGAAGATCAGACAGATGAACCAGATACAAAACCTAATACACAAAATGATTCATCACAGACAGATTCATCACAGACAGATTCATCACAAACAGATTCATTACAAACAGAATCAACTTCATTTTATACACTTCCTTCAACCACGGATATAGAAGGAAATAAGCTTCCCTCTACAGGCATCATGGGAATTACCACTCCCACATCCAGCGAAGTCGCAGAGGAAATACTTCTTCGTGGCGCTCTGTCTGAAAGCAGCAGTTGGTCTGATTGCCTTAATACGATATATGGTTTTGGAGTAACAGGACAGGCGGTAGATTCAAGGCCATCAGGCTATCCTCGCTGGATAAATGCAACTGGCATGTCCATCAATAATGGAACAAGTTCGGGGGTCACATCGAATTATACTGGAGCTATATCAAGCTTTGGAACTCTTACAGCTTATGGTGGAGATCCTTTATCTTCATTTACGGTATATGGCGAAGATGATCCGAGCAAGGTTCATACAGCATGCTACGACCATCATGTGGGAATAGATAAATCTGTACCGCCACTTGGTGTTCAGTCTATAGCTTCTATTAATTTTGAATATGCAGGCTATGATTCCTGGGGCTGGTATTATTACTGCGCTATCATAAATGATTGGGTAAGTTCTGGGCATCAGAGAATATTTGCATACATTTGCATTAAGAAAATAAAGTCAGATGAGCCGGAGCCAGAACCTACATGGTACTACTATGGCTTTGGTGTGAAGAAGGAAGATGAGGAAACTCATAAGCCAATCGGCGGAGTATCATTTGATATATATAATGAAGATTGGGGAGCCAAGATTGGTTCAGTCACAACAAGTGAAAGCGACGGAATTGGTGTCTTTAGATGGAGTGATAAGAATTATTATGGTAGAAACTTCAAAGTAATGCTTATAGAGACAAATGCACCTGAGGGTTATAAGGAAAATATAGGTAACAGATTTGGCCCATTTGGAGTAAAGGGTGCTTCGGTTGATCCGTCTCCTTGTACAGACAAAATGTTTGAAGTGAGCGAGGTTGGTATCGAAGCAAGCGTTACAAATATTAAGGAGCATTCGTATGATGGGGCCGTTGGAGTTGTAAAGAAGGATACTGTCTCAGGCAAGAATATAAAGGGTGTTGTATTTGATATATATACTGCTCAGAATCCATCGTCAACATATCTCGGCTCTATTACGACTGACGCATATGGCAGAGGAACCATTGGGTGGACTTCAAAGACAAAATATTCTGTAGTATATGCTTATGAAAAATCCGCACCTTTTCCATATGAGAAAAATGTTGGCAGATGGTATCAGCTTCCCGTTTACGAAAATGCTAATTCCATAGTTTATAAAGAGATTGGAAATGAGACGACTTATAATCTATCGCTTCTTAAGAAATCTTCAAATGAAATCATATCAAGTGGAAATCCAAACTATGATCTAGACGGAACAACCTACGAAATATATAGAAGCGAGGATAATGAATACTGCGGAGCGTTGGAGATAGATTCCGAGGGACATACCAAGCATTCTCTTGATATCACTAAATGGATGACGGCTGCAGAAGGTGGAGGATACTTAGACACAGAGTTTTATTATAAGGAGACAAAGGTTGGAAAGAACTATAGCTTAAGTAACCTTGAAAAGAGCGGCAAGTTTACAGTACTTAGCAGTAACCGTGAGACGGTAGTTGAAGTTACGGATAAACCAGAAATTGATACAGTAAATCTACGAATACTAAAGCAAGACATAACAGGTGCCGAGGCAGACCTATCCGGGGCAGAGTTTAGTGTAGATTATTATATGCTCGATGCGTCAGAAGAAGCAGAATATTCCGTGGAAGATTTACTATCCATTTCGCCTACTAGAACCTGGGTTATAAAAACTGATACTTCAAATGAAGCTTATCTGGACGAAGAACATAAAGTATCTGGTGACGATTTCTACCTAGATGATGATACATCGCAAGTTGGAATACCTCTTGGCTGGCTTACTATTCGAGAGATAAAAGAACCTGAAGGATATCTGCTCAGTGATGAAGTTTCACTAATAAAGATAGATGCAAAGTCCGCTGCTGAAGACTCTTTAAATATAATTAGTTCAACTAGCATGAATAGTGATGGAATGGGTGCTGTCCTAGAAATACCTGTGAGGGCGGATATTGCTTTAGAAAAGCTGGACTATGAATCAGGTGCTCCTATGGCAGGAGTAGAATTTGAGATTCGAAATGTAACAACCGGCGAAACTCATATTATAAGAACTGAAGAAGATGGAAGATATGATTCATCAGAGATAGCTCATTCATCGGAAAATGGATTATGGTTTGCTAAGTCTGCTTCAGGTGGAGAGGGCGATGTCATGGATTCCTTAGGTGCGCTTTCTATAGGTGATTACGAAGTGAGAGAGGTAGCTTGCGATGCGAATCAGGGCTATCAGCTAGAGGGGGTGAAAACCTTTACTGTCACTAAGGATGATGATGGAAAAGTCTTTAATATCTTCGATGAAGAAGCAACTGAATCAGATGGCAAGATCCATAATGTTAAGTCCCCAAGGCTTGCAACCACAGCCAGAGTACTAGATACAGATTCGCATACTTTAGCTATAAATGAACCGCAGACTATAGAGGATGTCGTAGAATTTTGGAACCTTGATAGTGCCGAAACATTCACATTGCTTGGACGTCTCATGGTGAAAGAAGCAGATGGAACATTTCATCCATATAAGAAAATGATTAAAGAGCAGGATGGCTCGTATAAGGAAACGGACGAAGATCTTATCAGTGTTCTGACATTTAAGACAGGCGATAAGTATGCGAAGAGTTTCTTTGAACAGTGCGGAAGCCGGACTGTTACATTTGAAAATGTCATAGCACCTGAATCAGATGCAGGCAAATCGTATGTTGTCTTCGAATATCTCTACAAGGGAGAATATACATTAGAAAATATAAATGAAGCAGGCGCTCCATACATCAAACACGAAGAAGATATATATGAACAAACTCTATATGTTCCAAGACTTTCGACGACTGCGACAGATAAAGCTGACGGAGATAAGGAGCTAGAGGTTGATTCGGATGTTACAGTAGTCGATAAGGTTCTATGCGAATCATTTGATGTAAATGAAAATAAAGAATATAAAATGAAAGGCTGGCTCGTATATAAATCAACAGGAGAAAAAGTCCTAGTAAATGGAAAACCTATTGAGGCAGAAAAGACCTTTATAGTATCAGAGGATAAAAATGAGGTCGAGCTAGAGTTTTCATTTAATACTAAAGACCTAGCAGATACAGAAATAGTAGTATTTGAAGAATGCTACACAGCAAATGGAAAACTTCTCGGATGGCATAAAGATTTGTCGGATGCAGGACAAACAGTAAAAGTGAAATCCGTATCAAAGACTGAATCCATAGCGCCGAAGGAGGAGATAACAACCGAAGAAAAACCGACAGAAGAAAAAGTAGAGGGTGAAACCGCACCTAAATCAGCGGTAGTTGAAACCTCAAATGTAACTAGTTCACCGAAGACCGGCGATGATACGCTGATCCAGATATTTGCTTCTATATTACTAATATCAGCAATAGGTTCAGTCTACATACTATATAAGAAGAAAATGTATAAAACGAAGCCAGAATCAACCAAAGAAGGATGATATAACAAACTCCAATCTATGAAATAACTTGAAAGTACAGAAAAAGAGTTAGGGTTAAAACATCCCTAACTCTTTTTTCATTAACGTAGAAAAAACGTAATGTAAAAAAAACATTACAGAAAAACAAAAGGAAATGTGGTATAATGTGCTTCCGCGAATATTAGCATATTAAGGAGTATGATTATGGGAGCAAAAGCGTCAGATAGGGTTTTGGTGACTTGTCACCTTATGTATCTGGTTGACAGATTAAGAAATATACAGGGCTATAGAATAGTAAAAGAAATTCCGGATGATAAAAATGGAGTAATATTCGAGATGTCTCACGATATGTCTTTTTCATCATGGGGCGAGAATATAACAGTCGAAATGTATCCATTCAATGAGACGCAGACAGTTGTAGAAGTTCTATCGAAATGCAGTTTGCCAACTCAGGTGTTCGATATGGGCCAAAATAAAAATAATGTTACAGACATCCTAAGCTACCTATTATTAGGATTACAAGTACAGAAAGGATATTAGGATTATAGGTACAGATAATACTGTAAAAACCGGTAACTTTTCTGCATGAAAAAAAATTAAAAAAAATAAAAAAACTTGTTGACAGCGAAAGCATGTTTTGTTATCATAGTCGTTGCCGCTAGAAAAGCAGGCACTTACTTAATGAGCACAAAATATAGATATATTCTTGTGTAAATGACTATATGGAGAGGTATCGAAGTGGTCATAACGAGGCGGTCTTGAAAACCGTTTGTCCGCAAGGGCACATGGGTTCGAATCCCATCCTCTCCGCTCTAATTAAATATTAGAACTCGGATCAGTTATTTGGAGAAGTACCCAAGTGGCTGAAGGGGCTCGCCTGGAAAGTGAGTAGGTCGAGAGTATCGGCGCGAGGGTTCAAATCCCTCCTTCTCCGTATTTCTTGGATAAACTATCCAAATTGATTCGTATTTGTACTTTAACAACAGAATAATGATGACAACCCCGAAAATTCTTTTAAAAATTATTTTCGGATGAACAATCCAAACAACAGTAAAATTTGGAATGGTAA
>CACWGK010000027.1:4290-28910 GCA_902760415.1 uncultured Lachnospiraceae bacterium | reverse complement strand
ACTAGAACTATACTTCTCAAGACTTATATCAGTTTCTATAATATTTGCACCAACGGACGGTTTATCAGAAACAGTTACAAGATTCTTCTTCTCATCTTTACGTAGATACGCTCTAAAATGTCCAAGGCGCTTTGCTTTACCAAATACACACGCAAGATAATACTTCTTTGCTCTTCTACTTCTTATAAGTTCAGAGAGTATTCTTGCACCTGCAGGTGTCTTTGAAGCAAGTATTATACCGCTAGTATTTCTATCAAGTCGATTTACAACTGATGGTCTAAATGTAGCTAAACTATCTTCAGTAACACTAGCACTTTCAAGCAAGTAAGCTAGGATAATCTCATTTATAGATACATCGTCCTTCTTAGCCTTCTGTGATAACATATTAACAGGTTTATTACAGAAGATATAATTATCATCCTCATATATAATATCTAGTTTTTTACTTTTTTCAATACCAGATAATCTAGATATTTTCTCTGTCTTAAAGGATTCTATAGTTTCATCACTAAGATAAAACTTTACACTGTCTCCAAGCTTCAGCGTCTCATTGCCATCAGCTTTCTTATCATTTAAAACTATATTCTTCTTACGTAACATTTTATATATAAATGAAGCTGGAGCCTTATCTAGATAATTCATACAAAGCTTCTTAAGTTTATAACCGTCTTCATTTTTTGTTACGTGTATTTCTTTCAATAGATTAACCCTTTTCTAGATTCCCATCGATAGAATCTTAAGTTCAACTTCGCTATCCATTTCTAAGGTTTGATCATCAGCATCACGAAGCTTTGTAACTTCCTTCTCAAATGTCTGATACTTCTCAGTAATAAATATTCTATAATTTGTATCATCTACATTTACGGAGCCAAGAGAAGTTTTAATCTTCTCTCTAGTCTTCACATCCTTAACCTCTGGAGTATAACAAAGAATATTATTGTTATATATAACCATGCAAGGAATATAATACATTCCGTCTTCTTCAGTTATAGAGATATCATACAGAAATTCTCTAGATGTCCTGTCTGAAAGTTCTTTAGTCTTCTCATACTCTTCATTGCTAAGAGGTTTTGCCTTAAATGTCATGATAACATCCACAATATTTCTTGCAAATGGAATTGCAAGCAGACATGCAAAAACTATAAATACAGTTTTTCTAGTATGGAAAAATATAATAGAAATAACCACATCTGCGAGTATAAGAATAAGCAGGATAAGCGCTAGAACCAGACGGTATATACGGTAATTCTTGGAATGTCCGTACTTTCCCTTAGCAAACTTTCCAACATTCTTATTCTTTTCTTTCTGTTTCTTTGCTCGATTTATCTCTTTATATGTACTTGTATCTATCTTATCTTTCATAATTAACTCATAAGTCTCCAGCCAGGAAGATATTTATTCTTAAGGGTTCCGCGTAACATTTTTCCAAAGCCAAGAGGGAAACTGCCAGCGTCAGTTTTAATCGAAACTAAAGTCCAGCCATCCATTGCATCACTTTCAACATCAAGTGTTTCTCCCCTAAGATATTTCTTTACATCTATTGAATCTATATCTAGCAAAAGATTATTATCAAAATCTTCAGGCTTAAGTATCATAGCAAAAGACTGACTAGGTTCAAATCTTTTCTTCTTCAGTTCACCAAGATATACACCTCGACGCATAACTCGTGCACCACTAAGTGAAGGGCTATCCTTAGGAATAAGGAAAAGCTTATCATTTCTAAGCTCTAGATCATTCATATCTAGACCAGATACATGAGACAGGAAATCATCTATCTCATCAACACGTTTTCTAGAATATGGAGTAAAGATGTATCTAGAATCGCTAGAATATGAGTCACAATCACCAGAATGCTTAAGTAAAGCAACATAGTGACCTTCCCCTTTGATTCTATGAGGGAATAAATGATATGTATAGCTTAACTCCTTCGAAGGATTATCCATATGACACCACTCAGCACTTCCTGGTACAAATCCTTCATGCTCTTCAATCGGAACTATACTGAGATTTTTATCCTGTTCCAAGAGATACATTACCTGATCCTCATCCTCCATAGGATCAAATGTACAGGTAGAATAAAGTATCATACCACCAAGGCTAAGAAGTTTAACTGCATCCTTAAGGATACCTCTTTGAATCTCAGCAAACTTTTCATTTCCATTTTGTTCCCAAGCATTAATCATAGACTGGGACTTTCTAAACATACCCTCGCCCGAACAAGGTGCATCGATAAGTATTTTATCAAAGTAACCAGTAAAGTAATTCGATAGTTTATCTGCTGTTTCGCAAGTGATAATACTATTTGTAACTCCAAACACTTCCATATTTTTCTGAAGTGCTTTTATTCTGGAGGCACTTATATCGTTAGATACAAGTAATCCTGTGCCTCCTAACTTTGCGGCAAGTTCAGTGGATTTGCCTCCTGGAGCGGCACATAGATCAAGTACTTTATCTCCTTCTTCTATAGGGAGTGTAGCAGCAGGAAGGGCTGCGCTAGGTTCCTGCAAATAGTAAAGACCTGCATAGTAAAAAGGATGCTTCGAAGGTGAATCCTCTGAAGCATCATAATAAAATCCATTTGAAGTCCAAGGTACAGGAGATAACTTAAATGGAGATATCTTAAGGAAATCTTCCACAGAAATCTTGAGAGTATTTACCCTTAGACAACTATACATTGGCTTAGATAGACTATCTACATAGTCAGCATATTCTTCGCCAAGAAGATATTTCATTTTGTTTTCAAACTTAAGTGGTAATCTCATGCTACTAGTCAGTGACCGCGTCACCCTCCGTATGTACTGGTTCAGTATTTATATTTACTCTGGAATATAAGAAATCATACTCCTTCTTATAGGTCTCATTATTGGGATAGTCATTTATCAGCTTTTCAGCCTTCGAAAGAGCCGTCTCATAATCATGCTGTCTTTCAGATATAACTATATCATTGTATAAAACCATATCTTTATATAAATCTTCATATGATTCAAGACCTTTATTTACCATATCTATGGCTGAATCAAGATCATCCTTAGCTAGGTAATAAGTAGATAACTGATAAGCTATATAAGTATTAACTCCAAAGTTCGATATATAATCCTTATAATATGTTTCCATATTCTCATAATCTTGCTTCTGCTCATAATAGCTTCCAAGATATAATGCAATAGACTTATTACCGCGATTATATTCATCTATAAGTTTATTATAGTTACTCTCTGATATATTACCGGTCTTAGTATCATTTAATGCATTAGCAAGAGAAATCATCTCATCTAAAGTATCATTTGAGATAGAACTAAAGTTTCTCTCCTTAAGCTTTTGATATACAAGAGACGCTTCCTCGTAAGAATCAGTTCTCATATAAGCTGCAGCAAGATAAAGTCTGGTATCATCATCCATCTTATCAGAAAACCATTGATCCTGCTCAAGAGAAGCCGTGAAGTCACTTATAGCCTCATCATACTTTCCTTCATTAAATGCAGCTATACCATTATCTCTTAATTCTTCCTTATCAGATATAGAGTGAATTATGATAAATGAAGCACCGAGGATTACTATTATCGAAAAGAAGGAACATAGGAGGGCAAGCCTAAGATTTCTCTTTTTCTTAATCTGCTTCTCCCTCTCTTTTCTATCCTGGATACTTTTCTTTATTCTTTTCTCTTCTACTTTATCTCTTTGATCTACTTGTTGTAGCTTATCTTTATTATCTCTAGACATTCTTTGTAATCATTTCCAATTATTTTTCATTTCTAAGTGTAATCTCTGCGAAACGCCATGAGTCCTTGCACATTCTCTCGAGATCAAACTTTGCTTCCCAACCGAGTTCTTCCTTAGCCTTAGCAGGATTTGCATAACACATTGCTATATCACCAGCACGACGTGGTTTTATACTGTAAGGAATATCTATTCCAGTAGCCTTCTCGAAGGCCTTTACGATATCAAGAACGCTATAGCCAGTACCTGTACCGAGGTTATAGATATCAACGCCTTCAGTCTTAGTAATTCTATCAACTGCAGCAACATGTCCAAGTGCAAGATCAGATACGTGAATATAATCACGCACTCCTGTTCCATCAGGTGTATCATAATCATCACCGAAGACTCCAAGTTCTGGAAGCTTACCTAATGCCACCTGAATGATATATGGCATAAGATTGTTTGGAATACCATTTGGAGACTCACCTATAAGACCACTTTCATCAGCACCAATCGGGTTAAAGTATCTAAGAAGAATAACCTTCCATTCTGGATCCGGAACAGTAAGATCACTAAGTATTCTCTCTAGATAGAGCTTTGTTGTTCCATATGGATTAGTTGTAGAAAGTGGGAAGTCTTCTGTTATAGGACAACTCTTTGGCGAACCATATACTGTAGCAGATGAGGAAAAGATAATCCTCTTACAGTTATACTTATCCATAAGCTTACAGAGATTGATGGTTCCAGATATATTATTCTCATAATACTTAAGAGGCAACTGAACAGATTCTCCAACCGCCTTAAGACCAGCGAAATGAATAACGGCATCAAATGTATTCTCCTGGAATATAGGTTCCATCTCTTCAGGAACTAACATATCAGCCTTATAAAACTTTGGTCTGGTTCCAGTTATCTTCTCAATATAATCAAGAACAACCTCCTTAGAATTATAAAGGTTATCAAATATAACAACATTATGACCTGCTTTAATTAACTCTACACAAGTATGTGAACCGATATAACCGGTTCCTCCAGTAACAAGAATATTCATTATCTTTCTCCTTTATTGACAAGATTTTTCCACTGTGATAATATTTCTCTTGTCTATTTTTCGCCGGCGTGTTGGAATTGGCAGACAAGGCAGACTCAAAATCTGTTGGTGGCAACACCGTGCGGGTTCGACCCCCGCCGCCGGCAAGCATAATAGACATTTTTTATTTTACAAATGTCTACCATCATTTTATTATCTTTCTAACGAAATCAACGTCAATGATTTTACCATCATTTACTCAAATATTCAACAAATCTAATAGGGGTAATAAAGATTGAATCTACTCCTCATCATTAACGGTTGCATGAACTATATACCACTTACCATCAATCTTAGCACATATCATATCTGATGTGATTTCATCACTTTCTACTCTACCCATCAAAGTCGCAGACCTAGTGAAGGTAACTGTAGTTGAATAAGCTTTTTCTATATTAAGAACTGAGGATTGATATCCTAGCATTACCTCCAACATAATTGCAGTTGGATTTTCTTTTGTAATAGTTCCAATCTCAACGCTATCTAAAGAAAGAACTACACCATAAGAATCTAGTTTTGACTTCTGACTTTCAAGTTTACTTATTGTCGCAGCAACATCTTCATCGTTAAGAACCACATCAGGCATATAGCTCTTTATAGTCTCAATATCGAGCAATGCAAGAGATTCAACAAATCCATTTATAGTAGTTCTTACTTCTTCCTCATCGATCTCAGTTTCTTTTTTATCTATAATTTCAGCAAATAGATCATTATGAGTAGTCAATATATCTGAATTATATATATACCACTTATTATCTTCTTTGCCGCATATGAACTCTTCTGTAACATCATGACTTGAAGACTCTCCATCCGCTTCTATGGTAACAGAATAATCCACGGTAAACTTGCGACACTTGATAAACGCAGGTTCTACTTCATAATCACTTTTTATCCTCTCCTTTGCCTTTGCAATATCATATTCCTCAGGCTCCGAAATGTTGAACTCACCAAAAGTGAACTTAATACCATATTCGTCCAACTTAGAGAAGCTTTCAGTTAATGTTTCCTTTCCTTTTTTTGTAGATTCGTGGTTTTTAATTGATGAAGCAAAGCATTCATCAACACCATCTATATTTGATTCACTAATAGATGTCATTAGTTTTTCAACAACATCTTTTGACTGATCATCATCCGCTTCTTTATCAAAGTCAGCAATCATCTGATTCTTATTAGATATAAATGTCGGATCAAGCACATACCACTTCTCATCAATCTTTCCGCAAATGATATTATCAGTCATTTCATTTTCTACAGTCGAACTATTCTTTACGTAGGTTTCTGTATACTTAACACTTACTGAATAAGCTTTATCTACTGTAAGATGTTTATCATATGTATCTTTAATAGTCTTTGCAGCTTTATTAGCATCGTATTTCTGAATATCGGTAAAATCCACATCTGTAACTGTGTAACTGTAATACTTGGCGCCTTCATAGTTAGCTTCATGAGTAAAGTTCACTATGTCATCTTCTTTCAATAGTCTCTTAGGAAAATACCCTTGAAGATTCTCAAAATCCTGATTACCATATGCATTAACAAAACCACTCGCTGTTTTTTGTGCAGCTTCCTTATCTTTTCTTTCAGTAATATAAAAAACAGCAGCTACAACACCTGCTCCAATTAAGATAACTGCGAGTATAGAAATTAGCGCTATTATTAAACCAGTCTTCTTCTTTGGACCATTTAAATCACTTGGTTTTCCTTTTGTTTGTTGATTAACCGGTTGAGTAACAGGCTGATTAACATACTGCATCTGGTTATTTTGCTGTTGATAGCCATACTGCATTTGATTTTGCTGCTGATAACCATTCTGCTGATAGTTATACTGCATTTGATTTTGCTGATAATTGTTCTGCTGATTCCCATTTGGATTTATATTGTTATAGTTATCCATATAAAACTCCTTAACCTTCTACTTTACCAATACACGATTTTAATATTCTTTTTTTACCTCAGTTATATTATATAATCGCTTAAACCTTTTTAAATCCTTATCCCCTCTGATAAGCATTACCTCTGTGAAATGGCCATCTTCTTTATCCTTAAAACCTGCAACCTGCTCCCCTGTACAGATACTACATTTAATTACAGGTATCTGTTTGTCAGGATCAAAAGGAAGATTTTCACTAAGATAATTATCAGGAATTGATATTCTTTTACCAAAGATACTTTTACCAAAGATTCTCTTATGTACTAAAAAAAATAGAATAAATACTAAAAGAAGAATTACTTCGTATAAATCAAATCCACTATAATAAATCATAATCTTCATCTTTCCTAAACTATTTTAAATATGAAAAAATGAAGCTGACGCTATACAACTCGCACCAGCTTCTTATAGTTAATTAGAACTCCTCATCTGAAAGATTCTCTGCTATATCGCTTATCTCTTCAAGCTCAGATTCCGATACGCCGTCCTTCTTTATAATACCTTTAAGTTTTTCAGCAACACCAGGAATCATATCAAGTACAGTTCCAAGTGTACCTTTATCTTGATTAACATTTATAATCTGTGAATAACCATTCTTTATAACAATGATAGCTGTTGGTGAAAGCTTACCACCCATACCACCACCTGCTGAGTCACTCCTTTTTCCTCCCATAGCTCCAGCACCTACGCCAAAGTTTACGTCACATAAAGGAATAATAGTTGTATCACCAACCTGTATAGGATCTCCAACTACAGATTTTGATGTAAGAAATGCATCCATCCCCTTGAATAACGAATTAACTGTTGAATTGAAATCATTACCGTTAGCCATATGTTATAACCTCCATTAATACAAGTATCTCAAATTAAATCTTCTTAGCAAGTTTATATGTTCTCCAAAAATCCCTTGTTAATACCATTCTTAGTGCTGGGCCAACAACTCTAAAGAGATATATTCGCCCTTTTATATCAAGTTCACCTTCAATAACCTTATTATAAA
Organism: uncultured Lachnospiraceae bacterium; assembly: GCA_902760415.1. GTDB lineage: Bacteria > Bacillota > Clostridia > Lachnospirales > Lachnospiraceae > Eubacterium_Q. The sequence goes on along the minus strand of CACWGK010000027.1, from coordinate 21,191 downwards.
AATCAGGTTCAATCGTAAGCCATCTACCATACATAGGATAAAATGCAGCAATCTTGCCCAACATCATTCCTGTATCTGCAGAAGACTTAAGTCCCATGTGAAGGTAACCTTTACTCTTCTTAGGTTTAATAGTTCCAAAGAGTCTCTTAACTATCTTAAGAGCTCTCTCTATGGTTCTCTCTACGTAGTCTCTATCTAGAAATTGAAGTACATGATCAACCTTGACCATTATTTCATTATATTTCTTATCTACAAGGTCTAGCTTTTCATCAGTTTTATCTAAGACTTCATCAGCTTTATCAGATATTTTATCTATACCATCAGATATCTTCTGCTTTATAGATTTCTTTTCCGAACTATCTTCACTATGAATCTCTTCTTCAGATAAATCAGTTTCTTCGTCATCACATAAGATGTCATCATTTACCAATTCTTCTTCCGAATCACTTGAATCATTTGCTTCATTTAATGCTTCATCTAATTCAGGGATATTCTCATGGATTTCAGTATTATCAGAACTTTCAAAATCCGGTTCTGGAAGAGATGATATTTCTTCAGTATCTTGCTCTACCGTATCTTGTTCATCCTCATCTTGCTCGTTCGCATCTTGTTCTTCAAGATATTCCTCAAGTAAATCTTCATCCGATTCATCATCACTCTCACCATCCCCACGAGGGAAGATTTTTACAAAGAGTGCTTTTACGCAATAATCCAGACCTTTACCCTTAGTAAAGTTAGCTAAAGCTTTAATGATAAGGAAACCTACCTTCACATCAGCTGTAGTCTCTTCATCATTATGAACTGCTGAAAGCCTGTACGATATAGGACAGAATAGAATCAGCAAAATGAGTAAAACAACAAGTCCAATTATCGACAATAATATAATACCGATAACCTTAAGAATTGTCAGGAGAACCGAAGCTACGCTAACTAGTATCATCCGGCACCTCCTATGTTAAAGAACTTTCGAATATCAGGCGTCCCTAATGTATCATAAGCATCTTCTAGGATACTTGCGACTACCGCTTTAGCACCTTCTCTCGTAGAAGATATGCCCAAAATCTCAAGTCTTTGTTTTTTCTTTCGGTAAAAAGGTTGTAATAGTTCGTTGCAATCATATATTTCCATAATGCCAACATCATATAGAGGCATAGTTACAACGAAAAGGTTCTTAACTGGCCGTTTCAACCGCAGCTTAAGAATTAGCTTACGAACCTTTTTCTCGTCAATGGCTTCAGTATATAGATTGTTAGCTATATGATACTTCATAAACTATCCTACAAACAAACAAGTCAATAAGTGTCAAATAATTAGTCTCTGGAATCATATATGATAAGATCATCAATAAGTTCTTTACAAGCTGTCATTTCAGCAAGATCTGAACAACTAGAAAGAGCATATTCAAAGTATTCCTTTATCTCCTGCTTTGTATTAAAGAATACAGGCATAAGTGACATAACCTTTGCCATAACGCTTCTTCTCTCAGATTTTCCTAGCTTCTCAAAATGAGCCTTAAAATCTTCAACTAATGAGTTCTTCTCCTCATTTATATAGATTTCATCAGCTTCATCTACAACAACGCTTAGTCCGCTATTTTCAATATCCATAAAGAGTGATGTAGAGGTAAGTCGGTCAACCTTAGAGAGATTATCAAATGCATTCTGGATATCTCCTTCATACATTTCATAATAAGTATTATATAAATCATCAAAGTTTGCATTTAGAGATGCTAAAGTCTCGTAAGCATCTTCCTGCGCCCCCTCTAACTTAACAAAAAGCTCATCAAAACCAGCGGATGCCTCATATATATCTGTTGCAGTAACAATTGATGAGATAATAGTTGAAGCAGTATCATATCTATCATCTAGATATGAGGAATCCTTAAGTCCTTCTGTATAGAGAACTACTAAGATATCATTTATAACTTCAGTCATCATCATATAATCAGAACATATAGCACTGATCTTATCAGCATTTTCACTTATCTTATCTGAAAGTGAACTAACAGTATCTTTATCAATCGACTCATAATTTACGGATCTGAGTTCTTTATAAAACTCATATAAAGACGCATATCTATCACTTAGACCCTTTGGTTCATCCAGAAGTGCTGCATCTCTTATAGATTCAATAAATCCATCAACAGACTTCTTCTCACCACCTCTATAGATCATAAGAGAGTTGGATATAATATCAAAGAAATGACTCTTTGTCATGCGAACAGGAAGCTGAGCGATCATATCCTGTATACGTGTATTTATCAGAAGTTTATCATCCTCTGCAAATACAAAATCAAACATAGTTTCAGCAAGTTGAGCACTGTCAATCTCTATCAGTTCTTCATCTCTAAACTTTGGTTCTTTTCTGTTGAGTATATATTCATATATTTCATAAGCATCTACATAAAATGTTAGAAGCTTCATATCAGCTGTAATCTTATCTCTGATGCTTGTAATATCTGAAATTAATGAAGCATCAGGCTTCTTATCTACAAATACATTTCTAAGTGAAAAACTAAGTGTATTTATGTACTGTTCCATTTCATCACGAACCTGCATCATATCCTCATCTGGACTCTCTGTATCCAGAAGATCAGCTATTCTCTCGTAAAGTGTAAAAAGGTTCATGGATAGCTTAATAGTTGAGTAATCATTAAATGCTGTACCAAGTAACCGCTGATACTTTAAGATATTATCTTCTCTATCTTTATCAGCCTGTATATATGTCATTAACTTCTTTCCAGTTGTTTTCATCATAATTCTCCTAGTTTATATGTTGATGGGTATATAAATGATTTGAACAATATTCATAATTTCCATTACACTTCGAACAGAATCTGAACTCTATATTTGGATTATCTTTTTCAGTTAAACCACATACCGCACATTTATGAATAGTTATACCTTCTGGATTACCATATCCTGGAGGTATTATCCCATCTTTTGACTTAAACTTGATTGTCCCATCTGCATTATATTCAACAGTTTTAGATGGCCTTTTCTTCGCTCTCTCAAACTCTCTTCTTCGCTTCAAAGTATTTAAATCAGGACCCGTCTTACTCTTATTAAGTAAATAATAAATAAAGAAATTAGCAACTGAAGAAATAATAATCAGTTTTGTAAAAAATCCACCTGATACAAAAAGTACAGCGAGCAGAATAAGATCAATATATCCCAACCATTTCATTTTTAGAGGAATAACAAAGTATAAATATACTATGCCGTCACCACCTACTACAGTAAATGCAAGGAATATACTGATCAGCATACATTTAGTAATCATAGTTGACGCGCTTAAGCCTTCATAGGTGAGTATATCACGTTGAATATTCTTATCAGCATTAACGCTCCATACATATCTATAATATCCGCCAATCAGTACCACCAGATTGGTAAGCAGCATGCCTCCAAATATATATAGGTTATACATAAAGCGTCCCCAATATAGTTCAAGTCTTCTACCAAGCGAATAATAAAAGAATAAATTGATTGGCATAAAGACAATCATTGCACCAGATAATTCATACGGATTTGTAAAAATCCATGTAAATAGTCTCCAGAACTGATGATCTAACACTACTTTATGAGGTATAAGTAAAAGATTTACATATAGTTCCGGAGATGCATATCTAACAATATATCCAATAACAGTACATATTGTGATTATTAAATAGAGATATGGTACAGAATAATTGTCGAGTTTCTTTAGTGTCTTGTTATGTTTCATATAATCATCTGATTTCCTTAAATATTTGCGTACGCATACGTGGTAAATTATACGATAAAATGCACTAAAACTCAAGATGAGTTATAGCTTATGATTATTAAAACTATAGGATTGATTAAAAAGAATATTTAGATTATAATTGCATTTGCTGAATTTACATATAAATATGATAAAAGAGGTGAATGAATTGAAACATCTAGGAATTGATATCGGCTCTACTACTGTAAAAATCGCAATAATCGACGAGAATAATAATATATTATATTCCGAATATAAGAGACATTTCGCAAAGATTAAGGAAACTCTTAGAGAGCTTCTTGAAAATGCTATAAAAGAAATCGGAGACATAGAAGTAGCTGGTTGTATAACTGGCTCCGGCGGTCTTGCTTTATCAAATGTTATAAATATACCTTTTGAGCAGGAAGTCGTATGTGTATCTACTGCACTTAAGACATTTGCACCTAAGACCGAAGTAGCTATAGAGCTCGGTGGTGAGGATGCCAAGATCATTTACTTCTCAAAGCACGGTATAGAACAAAGAATGAACTCAGTCTGCGCAGGTGGTACTGGTTCTTTTATAGATCAGATGGCTGCTCTTCTTATGACAGACGCATCTGGTCTTAATGAGCTTGCAAAGGATTATGATACTATTCATCCTATAGCTGCTCGATGCGGAGTATTCGCTAAGACTGATATACAGCCACTTATCAATGAAGGAGCAACAAAACCTAATCTATCAGTATCTATATTCCAGGCGGTTGTCAATCAGACAATCTCTGGTCTTGCCTGTGGTAAACCAATTCGTGGATACGTTGCATTTCTAGGTGGTCCTCTTCATTTCCTTGATCAGCTTCGCGCTCGATTTATAGATACATTAAAGCTTGATGAGGAACATGCAATAATTCCAAATAATTCACACCTTTTTGCAGCTTCAGGCGCTGCATTTCATGCTGATGATTCTCAGACTATTAATCTTAAAGAACTATCTGAGAAGCTTACTCCTGAGCTTAAGATTGAAGTTGAGGTTAACCGAATGGAGCCTCTATTCAAGACTGAAAATGAATATAATGATTTCTCAGACAGAATGTCAAAATATAAAGTTAAGCGCGGCGACCTTGCAAACTACGAAGGTAATGTATTCCTTGGTATAGATGCAGGATCTACAACCACTAAGCTTGCACTTATTGGTGAAGACGGAGAACTTCTCTACGACTTCTATAGCAATAACAACGGAAGTCCAGTTAATACAACTATAAAGGCTATGAAGGAGATATATTCTCTTCTTCCAGAGAAAGCAAAGATTGCAGGAAGCTGTTCAACTGGTTATGGTGAGGCACTTCTTAAGTCAGCCTTTGCCCTTGATTATGGTGAAGTTGAGACAATAGCTCACTACACTGCTGCCGCTTTCTTTGATCCTAAGGTAGATACAATACTCGATATCGGCGGCCAGGATATGAAATGTATCAAGATCCGCGAGGGAGTTGTAGATAATGTTATGCTAAATGAATCATGTTCTTCTGGATGTGGTTCCTTTATTGAAACATTTGCTAATTCACTTGACTATAAAGTACAGGACTTTGCTAAGATTGCTCTTTTTGCAAAGAGCCCTATCGACCTTGGTTCAAGATGTACTGTATTCATGAACTCTAAAGTTAAGCAGGCGCAGAAGGAGGGAGCTTCTGTTGAGGATATCTCCGCTGGTCTTGCTTACTCAGTAATTAAAAATGCACTTCTTAAGGTCATTAAGTTAACAGATCCAAAGCAGCTCGGAGAAAACATCGTAGTACAAGGTGGTACTTTCTATAACGATGCTGTACTTCGTGCATTTGAGCTTGTATCTGGTGCAAAAGCTATTCGTCCTGATATTGCTGGTATCATGGGAGCATTCGGTGCCGCCCTTATAGCTAGAGATAATTATCAGGAAGGCTTTGAGTCAACAACTCTTCCTAGCAAAGATGTAGACGAACTTACATATGAAACTCAGATGACCAGATGTGGAGGATGTACTAACAACTGTCTTCTTACTATAAACAAGTTTACAGGTAATCGTCGATTCATAACTGGTAATAGATGTGAGAAGGGACTTGGGCTCAAGAAGAATAAGGAAAATCTTCCAAATCTATATGAATATAAGTATAACCGAATCTTTGGTTACGAACCTCTTCCTATAGAAGAAGCAACTCGCGGTGAAATAGGTGTACCTAGAGTTCTCAATATGTACGAGAATTATCCATTCTGGTACACATTCCTTACAGAACTTAAGTATAGAGTTATACTCTCACCTAAGTCATCTAAGAATATATATCAGATGGGTATAGAATCTATCCCAAGTGATACAGAATGTTACCCAGCGAAGATAAGTCATGGACATGTTATGTGGCTTGTTAAGAATGGACTGAAGACAATCTTCTATCCATGTATCCCTTACGAAATGAACGAGACACCAGACGCTAACAACCACTACAACTGTCCTATCGTTACATCTTATTCTGAAAATATAAAGAACAATATGGAAGAGCTTGAGACTGAACATATAACATATATTCGTCCATTCCTTGCTCTTGATAATAAACTTGCTCTGAAGGATCGTATGTTCAGAGAGTTTTCAAAATATACAGATATCACTAAGGAAGAAATCAGCAACGCTATAGATAAGGCATATGCTGAAGCTGATAATGTTAAGAGAGACGTGCGTAAAAAGGGTGAAGAAACCCTTAAATATCTCGAAGAGAACAATAAGGTTGGTATAGTACTTGCGGGTCGTCCATATCATATTGACCCTGAGATCAACCACGGTATTCCAGAACTTATTAATTCTTATGGAGTAGCTGTTCTCTCAGAAGATTCAATCTCTCACCTCAGTGATGTAGAGAGACCACTTATTGTATCAGATCAGTGGATGTATCACAGCCGTCTATATAAAGCAGCTAACTACGTTAAGACCAAGACAAATCTTGAGCTAATACAGCTCTTCTCTTTTGGATGTGGTCTTGACGCTGTAACCACTGACTGCGTTAAAGATATTTTATCTAACTCAAATAAGATATATACAGTTCTTAAAATTGATGAAGTATCTAACCTTGGAGCAGCTCGTATACGTATCAGATCGCTGCTTTCCGCTATGAAGGTTCGCGAGAAGAAACATTTTACTCCAATTGACTGTTCTACAGCACTGAGTAGAGTTGAGTTCACTAAGGACATGCGTAATGACTACACTGTTCTTTGTCCTCAAATGTCACCTATTCATTTCAAGATGCTGCAGGCAGCTATGAAGCATTTCCACGTTAACTTCGTAATGCTTCCAGATGCAACTAAGTCTACAATTGATGAAGGACTTAAGTATGTTAATAATGATGCATGCTATCCATCTATAATAGTCGTTGGACAGCTTATGGAAGCTATCGAATCAGGTAAATATAATATTGATAAACTTGCTGTAGCTATAACGCAGACCGGTGGTGGATGTCGTGCCACAAACTATATAGGATTTATCAGACGTGCCCTCGAGAAATCAGGTTATGGACATATTCCTGTAGTTTCCATCAGTGCACAAGGACTCGAGAAAAACTCAGGACTGAAGATTAATCTCAAAGGACTTAAATGCTGTATGCACGCAGTTATGTACGGTGACTTATTCATGAGAGTTGTATATAGAACACGTCCTTATGAAGCTGTCCCAGGTTCAGTTAACAGACTTCATAAGAAATGGGAAAAGATATGTATTAGAGATATCCAGAGAGGTTCTCACAACTTTAGTAGAATCGTCCGTGATATTGTAAGAGACTTCGATAATATCGCCTTAAATGAATCCGAGAGAAAACCTAGAGTTGGTATCGTTGGTGAGATTCTAGTTAAGTTCTTACCTTCTGCTAACAACCACTTAGTTGATCTCCTGGAAGCTGAAGGCGCTGAAGCTGTAATGCCAGATCTGCTCGACTTTCTCTTCTACAGTGCTTACAACTCTAATTACAAATATGAATATCTTGGTAAGACTAAGAAATCTGCTAAGATAAGCAATATGCTTATAAAGCTGCTTGATCAAATGCGTAATCCTATGAGCAAAGCTCTTGAAAGGAGTAATAGATTTGATCCTCCTACACCTATTGAAACTATCGCGTCCTATGCACGTCCAATTGTTTCTATCGGAAATGAAACTGGTGAAGGTTGGTTCCTTACAGGTGAAATGGTTGAGCTCATAAAAGAAGGTGCTCCAAACATTGTATGTTGTCAGCCATTCGCTTGTCTTCCTAACCACATTATTGGTAAGGGAGTAATCAAGAAGCTTCGTACAGTTTACCCAAGCGCTAATATCACCCCTATCGATTTCGACCCAGGCGCTTCAGAAGTAAATCAGATCAACCGTATCAAGCTTATGCTCGCAGCCGCAAAAGAAAATATGTAAATAAGGACATTTAAAATGATTAGATTTAGCGAAGATAGATTATCTATCGCAGAATATTTGGAATTACGTCGTTCAGTTAACTGGCCGGAACTAACCGATAGACAGGCTGAACTAGCAATAGTTAACTGCATGTATTGTATATCAGCTTATAATGATGAGGGTAAGCTTATAGGTATGGGACGTATAGTTGGAGACGGAGCCGTTGTCTGCTATATCCAAGATCTTATAGTACTTCCTGAATACCACGGAATGGGAATCGGCTCAGCTTTAATGATGCATCTTAAAAACTACGTATCCTCTCTCACCACTACAGGCGAAAGAATAATGCTTTGCCTTATGTGCAGAAAAGGACGTGAAGGATTCTATGAAAAAAATGGATTCCTTGCAAGACCAACTGAAGACCTTGGTCCTGGAATGATTCTATACATTCAGAAGTAAAATCAAATATTTTAGATACAAAAATAGGGTACATATCAATTGATATGCACCCTATACTTATTATAATCTGACAGGAATTGATTTCGAATCAAGATACTTCTTAACTTCCTTAATCTCAAGTTCTTTAAAATGGAATAATGAAGCAGCAAGTGCAGCATCAGCCTTTCCATCCGTAAGAGCTTCTTCAAAATGTTCAACTGTTCCAGCGCCTCCTGAAGCAATAACAGGAATATTTACATTTTCAGCTATAGTACGTGTAAGTTCTATATCATAACCCGCCTTAGTACCATCAGCATCCATACTTGTAAGAAGGATTTCACCAGCACCAAGTTCAGCGGCTTTTATAGCCCACTCAACCGCATCTAGTCCCATATCAATACGACCGCCATGCTTATAGACAGTCCAGCCATCAGCAGGCGTCCATTCATCATTTATCTTAATACTTTCACTATAACTAAGTGAAGGATCAGCAGCCTTACCTACTCTACGTCTACGAGCATCTATAGCAACAACAACGCACTGACTACCAAACTTTTCAGCAGCCTCTGAAATTAGTGTAGGATTATCTATAGCGGCGGAGTTAACAGCTATCTTATCTGCCCCCTCCCTAAGTATTGCTCTAAAATCATCTACACTTCTTATACCACCGCCTACTGTAAATGGTATAAATACAGTCTCAGCAACACGTCTGACCATATCTGTTACTATATTTCTTTTATCAGATGAAGCTGTGATATCCAGAAAGACAAGCTCATCAGCACCAGCCATGTCATAAGCCTTTCCACACTCTACTGGATCACCAGCATCTATTAAATCTACAAAATTAACGCCTTTAACAACCCTTCCATCCTTAACATCTAGACAAGGGATTATTCTTTTTGTGTGCATATCATATTCCTCTCATTACATAGCAATAAAGTTACGTAGTATATTCATACCAACATCAGAACTTTTCTCTGGGTGAAATTGTGTAGCCATAACATTCATGCGTTCAACCGCAGCATGTATAGTCACACCATACTCAGTCGTTGCAGCTACATCCTCTATATCATCAGCCTGAAGATAATATGAATGAACGAAGTATACATATGGATTATCACCAAGCCCCTTCAAAAGCTTGCTGGAAGGATTAACCTTTATATTATTCCATCCAATCTGTGGAACATTCTGAGTTACAGTCTCACCATTTTGTTTATATTCATTTGGAATACGAGTTATCTTGCCCTTAAGAAGTCCAAGTCCCTTTACTCCAGGTGTCTCTTCGCTTGATTCAAAGAATAACTGAAGCCCAAGACATATACCAAGAAATGGTTTGCCGCTTTCCACAAACTCATGAATTACTTCTTCAAGATTTCTCTCACGAATCTTCTCCATAGCGTCACCAAATGAACCAACACCAGGAAGAATCGCTTTGTCAGCTGACAGAATCGCATCTCTATCACTTGTAACTATTACTTCTTCGCCAAGAAACTGAAGTGCCTTTTCTACACTCTTTATATTTCCAGCATCATAATCAATAATTGCAATCATAATAATCCTCTACTTAAATATCATAAAGTTTACATCACATGAATAATTATAAATAATATTCATATAATAAAAAATATATTTGCAGTATATCTATATACATACAGTTTTTGATTATACTACAAACAAAGGTAAAAAGACAAACAGCTTTCACCATCTCAAGTGAAAGCTGTTTAAAACTAAATCTTAAAAATCATTTTGAGTATTAATTATCGGAAATGAACCTGTGTCAGTTCCATTAAATACATAATATACTCTGTCATCTTCAGGCTTGATGTATATTTCCAGCTTAGTAAGATCTGAAAGCTTTTTACCCGAATCAGTCCATATCTTCTTAGCCTCAGCAACTACTTCTGCCTGATCAATCTGTTCCCCATAAAACTCAATATACACATTTTGTTTCATTTTAAATACCTCCTGCCAAGAATCTTATAAAATTATGAAATATAAAATGATAAAAACTATAAATAGTTTATCACAAGGCAAGTTTAGTATCAAACTGTATTTTTTGTATCAAGTTCAAAGTAAAATACCACGCCGTGCTCTGTATTATATACACCATACTCTTTATCATGAGACTTCATAATAGCCGCAACGATAGAAAGTCCAATACCTGAACCACCATAGGTTCTTGTTCTAGCAGCATCAACCTTATAGAACTTAATAAAGAGTTTTTCTATATCTTCTTCAGGAATATTATTTCCATCATTATATACATTGATTCGTACAGTATCTTGCTTACGTTCATACCATACCTTGATATCACCATCGCTAGATACATAATGAATAGCATTTGTAAGATAATTCGTAATGACCTCTTCTATCATAAAGCTGTCAGCCCATACAAATACTTCATCTTTTTCATCAAAGATAATCTTAGTAGTCGAATCCTGTATAAGTATAGAAGAATTACTTATAACGTCCTGTATAAGCTTTGTGATATCAAATCTTTCTAGAGATATATCTTCACCTGTCTCGAGCTGATCCAGATCAATAAGCTTCATAACCATAGCATTCATCTTCGAAGCTTCATCAGATATAACATCGCAGTAATAATTTAAGTCTTCCGGATTATCAGCTACGCCACTCTTCAATCCTTCAGCATAACCTTGAATAAGAGCAAGCGGAGTTTTAAGTTCATGAGATACATGTGATAAGAACTCACTTCTCATTTCCTCAATATGTTCTCGTTTACGAATATCATTAGAAAGTTCAAGGTTAGCAGACTTAAGTTCAGTAATGGATTTTTCAAGTGAGCTCGCCATGTTATTCATACTCTCACCAAGCTCACCAATCTCATCATCAGTATTAACATCAGCTTTAGCACTGAAATCCATATTAGACATACGTCGTGCTATTCGTGACATTTCAATAATAGGTCTAGAGAATATATTCGTAATTATAAGAACGATAAGTACCTCGAAGAAAAGAAGCGCAAGGGATATACTCGTAAACATCCGCGTAGCAAATGTGACATAATCATGCAAGCTATCTACAGAAGCACGTACCACGATAATATAATCATTATCTAATAAACCTATAAGATCGTAATAATTTCCACTCTCTTCTTTAGAAGTATCATCTATAAAATCAAATGAATTTCTAACTATAGAGTATTTCTTATGTCCATACTTAAACTTATTCAAATCATAATTCTGAACAAGAGATGTAACACCAGCCGTTGTCTCCTCATTCATGATTATAGATGAAAATATATGATAATTCTTAGGACTAACAACAAACACAGCAGCATTACTTGGGTTATCTATATAACCATATAGACTCTCAATCTCTTCTTTCTTCAGCTTCTTAGTATTATCCTCATCCATAAAAAACTCATTACAGGAATTATATGTCTGAATAAGCATATTATTGGTATGAGTAATAAAGAACTGTTCTATAAAATGATTACTTATAGACCAGGATATAAGAATCGTAACAAGTGTTGCCAGAAATACAATTGTGGCAATCTTAAATCTTATAGAATGTCTGAATCTATAATTCATTATTCTTCGACCTCAAACTTATAACCAACAGCTCTTATGGTTTTAATATAGGCACCCTTAGGTCCCAGCTTAGCACGAAGCTTCTTAACATGAGTATCTATAGTTCTCGCATCACCAAAATAGTCGTAATTCCAAACTCTGTTAAGTATGTTATCACGAGTTAATGCTCTTCCTATATTGCTAAGGAAATATTCCAGAAGCTCGAACTCTTTAAAGGATAACTCTATCTCGCTACCATCCACAGTGACCTTATGAGCCACTCTATCTATTACAATACCACCAGCTTCTATAATATCATCCTCTTGATCCTGGCCTGAACGCCGGAGTATTGCTTCCACTCTGGCAACAAGAATCTGAGGATTAAATGGCTTTGTTATATATTCATCAACCCCAAGCTCGAAGCCTCTCAGCTCATCCTTCTCAGTAGACTTTGCTGTAAGTAAAATGATTGGTACATTTTTAGAAAGAGCTCTAATCTCCTTACAAGCTTCATAGCCATCCATTTTAGGCATCATAACATCCATTATGATAAGAGAGATATCATTTGTTGAAGTAAAGATATTATAAGCCTCTTCACCGTCACCAGCCTCTACTACAATATAACCATTTTTAGTTAAAAAATCTTTAACCAGCTTTCTCATACGTGGTTCATCATCCACCATAAGAATCTTAATATCCCCCATAGTAAACCTCCTAAATATAAAATAAACTGTCTGGTAAGGACAGTCCCAAACCAAACAGTTATATTATAACACAAATATAGACAAGTAGAATACCCTACTTGTCTATAAAACTAATCATTATTCAGCATCTGTTGATGAAGCATCAGTAAGTGTAGATGTGCTAAACTCACCAATCATCTCAATTCCATATGAATTACAGATTCTTGTAAGTTCATCCTGATACATCTTAAGATATGTCTCAGAATCTGTGATGCACTGCTGAGCTGCATCAAGCTCATCTGTATTAACTTCTGTTATAGCATTTATAACATGCTGTATAGCATCTCTCTGTCCTTCAGAAGACTTAACATAGAGATCCTTAAGGTTATTAACCTCTGCATTCTCATATGAAAGTGCATTAAGCTTATCAAGATATGAATTGTATGAAGCAAGAGCTTCTGTCTCAAGCTTAGAACGCCAAGCTTCTGAATCCTGATCTGATTCTTGTGTAAAGTACTGATTATATACATTTACAGCACTATCTCTGTCTCCTGCTATAGCTGGAAGATCAGTATTAACAAACTTAACAACCTCTTCCTGCACTGATGCTGTAGCAGAATCATCTGTAGATGCAGTTTCTTCTTCCTTCTTACCACAACCTACTAATAATAGAACCATGGATAAAGCTAAGAAGAATGTCATAAACTTCTTTTTCATCTTATCATAATCTCCTCATAATTTTAGTCTCGAAAACTTCGGTCTGTATTGTAACACATATCATATCTCACTGTCAAAAATGAGGTAAATACTATGTATTACGAACTGATTTGATGTACTTCTCATACATATCAGGTCTATATTCTTTAGTTATTTCCAACGCTTTCTGCTGTCTATATTCATTTATTTTTTTATGATTACCAGATAGAAGAACATCTGGAACACTTAGTCCTTCATAAACCGGTGGTCTGGTGTACTGCGGATATTCAAGAAGTCCATTATAGAAACTCTCATCTATCGCACTATCATCACTTCCAAGAGCTCCAGGAATCTGTCTAGTTATAGCATCCATCATAAGGATTGCAGGCAGCTCTCCACCAGTAAGAACAAAATCACCAATAGACATATGAACTGGATTTATAAGTTCTATCGCCCTTTCATCTATTCCTTCATAATGACCACATATAAATATAATATTGTCATTATGTGCAAGAGCATTAGCAATAGATTGATTAAATGTCTTACCACGAGGGGACATATATAGAACTCTAGTATTCTTTATACCGACCTTCTTTATAAGATCCTGGTAGCAAAGCCACACAGGCTCAGCCTGTATAAGCATACCAGATCCACCACCATAGATATAATCATCTACATGTTTAGTCTTATTATGAGAAAAGTCGCGCATATTTACCGCATTTAAGCTAATAACACCACTTTTTAAAGCTCTTCCAGTAATACTGTGATCAACAGTCTGTTCTATAAGCTCTGGGAACAAGGTCATAACATGATAATTCATATAATTACATACCTTTTATCATAACAACATGAATCTTTTTTGAATCTAGATCAACCTTTTGAACAAACTCTGGAATATCAAGTATATATTTGGTACTGCCATCTAAACATTCAACAATGAATATAGTCTGATCCGCACCATTCTCTATATAATCCTTAAGAACACCAATCTTACCGTTCTCATCCTCAACATCAAAGCCTAGGATGTCGGCCATATAATATTCGCCTTCCTCAAGAGATATAGCATGTTCTCTATCAACATAGAGTTCTGTCTGTCTAAGAGGTTCAATCTCTTCTATAGAATTAAACTCTTCAAACTTAAGTACAGGTTGATTCTTCTTGTACTTACACGAAGTAACATGAACTTCCCTCATACCATCTTTAAGTTTAAGAAAACATACAGATAATTCTCTATATCTTTCTAGATCATCAGAGGTTGGATATACACTTATCTCGCCTTTTACACCGTGAGGTGAAGTAAGGACTCCTATTCTAAAGAAATCTTCCATTGAGTATCCTTTGTTTAATCTCAATAAACATAGTAGTGTGCCGTTATTGGCACACTACCAAATTATCTAATATCAACAACAACCTTTTTATCGCCCTTTGATGCAGCTGCTTTTACTACAGTCCTAATGGACTTTGCGATACGTCCACCCTTTCCAATAACTTTGCCCATATCTTCAGGAGCAACTGTAAGCTCTATATTAATGGTATTATCGTCTGAAGTTTCTGTAACAACTACACTATCAGGATTATCGACAAGAGATTTTGCAATTAGTTCAACTAATTCCTTCATCTGGTCTTACCTCCCTCTATGTATTACTTCTCAATACCAGCCTTCTTAAAGAGCTTCTCTACTGTCTCAGTTGGCTGAGCACCTGATGCAAGCCACTTCTTAGCAGCTTCTTCATCTACCTTAAACATTGAAGGCTCCTGATTTGGATCATACTGTCCAATCTCATCGATAACCTTACCATCTCTAGCTGTTCTTGAATCAGCAACTACAACTCTGTAGATAGGATGCTTCTTGTAACCAATTCTTCTTAATCTAATCTTTACTGCCATTTTTTAATTCCTCCATAAAAATGAAATATAATATATTTAGCCTTATGGGCTATTAAACATTATTAAAAACCAAATGGGAATCTCATACCGCCTCTACGACGTTTCTTACTTCCCTTACCACTCATCATATTGGTCATCTTCTTCATCATTTTTCTAGTTTCTTCAAACTGTTTCATGAAGCGATTAACCTCTGCGATATCCATACCACAGCCCTTAGCAATTCTCTGCTTTCTGCTGACATTTATAAGATCTGGATTAGATCTTTCTTCATAAGTCATAGACTGTATGATGGCTCTAGGTTTTGTAAGAGCATCATCATCAATCTGGATATTACCCATCTTTTGACTCATACCAGGTATCATATTCATGATATCTGTCATGCTACCCATTTTTTCCATCTGCTCCATCTGAGCAAGGAAATCATTAAAGTCAAATGAGCCTTCCTTAAGACTCTTCTCCATGGCCTTAGCCTGTTCTTCATCTATAGCTGACTGAGCCTTCTCAATAAGAGTCTCAACGTCACCCATTCCGAGGATACGGCTAGCCATTCTATCAGGATAGAACGGCTCAAGGTCTGTTAACTTCTCGCCCATACCAGCATACATAATAGGCTTACCAGTAACAGCTTTTATAGAAAGTGCAGCACCGCCTCTGGTATCACCATCGAGCTTGGTAAGAACTACACCATCAACTCCAATCTCATCATTAAAGGTCTTTGCTACATTTACAGCATCCTGACCTGTCATGGCATCAACAGTGAGAAGTGTATAATTTACTTCTACTTCTCTCTTAACATCCTTCAGCTCATCCATCATATCAGTATCTATATGAAGACGACCAGCTGTATCTATAAATACAAGATTTATGCCATTTGCTCTAGCATACTTAAGAGCTTCCTGAACTATCTCAACCGGCTTATGGTCAGTTCCCATCTCAAACACAGGAACACCAACCTTCTCACCATTTGTTTTTAACTGTTCTATAGCTGCTGGTCTATAGATATCACAAGCAACAAGGAGAGGTTTCTTACCCTTATTCTTGTACTGTCCAGCAAGCTTTGCAACTGTTGTAGTCTTACCAGCACCCTGAAGACCACACATCATAATGATAGTCTGTTCATTGCTTGGAAGAAGCTTCATTTCAACAACTTCTTCACCCATAAGACTAACAAGTTCATCTTTAACAATCTTTATAACCATCTGGCCAGGATTAAGACCCTTCATAACATCTTCACCTATAGCCTTATCGGTTACAGTATTCACAAAGTTTTTAACGACTTTAAAGTTAACATCAGCTTCGAGAAGAGCTCTCTTAACTTCCTTCATAGCCTCTTTTACATCAGCCTCATCCAAAAGTCCTTTACTTCTCAGCTTTTTGAAAACATTTTGCATCTTGTCGCTTAAGCTATCAAATGCCATCTATATTCTCCATTAAAACTCATCAAATATCTCAGCTGACATACTGGATATATCACTCAGTCCACTAATCAACTGACTCTTTACCTTCTTGTCCATATCAGATGCATTTACAGATTCATTCCGGGCGGAGGCAAGGAGG
>CACWGK010000027.1:0-4260 GCA_902760415.1 uncultured Lachnospiraceae bacterium | reverse complement strand
TATCTTTAACTGCCTGTGTAAGTTCCTGCATCTTATCCTTAGCTTTCGAGAACCTGTCTAAAAGGCCAAGCTTTGTCTCGTAGCCTTCCAACTTATTATTTATTCTTCTGATTAAGTCAAATGCAGCCTGTCTGGAACAATCAAACTCTTCAGCCAGTTCTGAATAACTCATATCATCAAAGATAGCTGCAGAAAATACAGCTTTCTGATGCTCCGTGAGGAGTTCACCATAGAAATCATATAAAAGAGACTTTCTCAGCCTTTCATCCATGACTCATTTTCCCTAATCAAGTATTATTACTTTACACAGCTTGTTTATAATAACAAATATAACTATACACGTCAAGTCTTTTTACTTGATAACTTCTTTTTCCTTGGGCCTACATAATTTGTTACATGAGCTCTTTTTTTATCAGCTGCTACAGATTTCCTACTTACTTTTCTTCTTGAAGCTCTTTTCGTACTTCTTTTTGTAGTCTTTGTAGAGTCCTCTTCAGGTTTCTTATTATCAAATATCGTATAGTCCCTCTCAAAGAGCTGCTCACATATATCAGCCTTTATAGTTGGCTCTCCCGCAGTATCAATAAGTCTCTTATAGATATCAGCTCTCCTGGTGCTGGCAAGCTTTGGAAGTCCTTCCTTAAGCTGTATGTTAAGAAGTTCACTCCTCCAGAGTATACCAAGCTGATTTGTGATACTTACCTTCGGACAAGTCTCAGCATCACGTTCAACGATAACATTTTCCTGACTAATGACTATGATTCCCCAATAATCAGGAATATGTTCTGCAACATGTATATGACTTTCTCCTACAACCACATAACATTTATCACAGAATCTGTCATAGTCCTTCACCTGACGTGCAAGCCTTGCGTAAGTATCATTATCAGACTTAATCTCAAGTCCAATAATACCACCTTCAACTATAGCCAGCACGTCCGCACGTGATTTCTTTATAACCTTTTCTTCAATGATTCGAACCTTTCCATATCGATCTTCAAGATATTCAAAAAGAGGTTCTCTCATATCCTTATCAAGCATTTAATACTCCTGATTTTTGACGTTAAAATAGGGAGCCAATCCAGCTCCCTATAGTTTTAGATTTTTCTCTCTCATTTACGATAATATACAAAACATTAATCAACGATATATGGCTTAATTGCCTCCATAATCTTATCCTCATCGTGATCAGCATATATATTAAGCTGAATAGGATTAGAAAGATCTAGACTGAAGATTCCCATGATTGACTTAGCATCTATAACATATCTACCAGAAACAAGATCAAAATCAGCCTTGAAACCAGTAATATCATTAACAAATGACTTAACTTTTTCCATAGAATTAAGAGATACTTTAACTTGTGTCATTACTAAATCCTCCGTAGTTTACAGATTTTTATGTTATGCTATAATAATAAAAGTTATGCTATGAAAAGTCAATAATAGTTTAACCGCAATTTAACAACAGGAGTGTATTCTAGATGTCCTTAGAATTAAAGAATAAAAGAGTTTATATACACACTTTAGGATGCAAAGTAAACCAATACGAATCTGATGCTATGATGCAGTCTCTTATAGATGAGGGATGCGTACGAGGCTCACTTGAAGAAGGTGCTGATATCTATATAATCAACACCTGTTCAGTCACTAATATCGCTGATAGAAAATCCAGACAAATGATACATCGTATGAGAAAGCTTAGCCCTAACTCTATAATAGCCGCAACTGGCTGTTACGTACAGGCTACTGGAAATGAATTAGTTGATAATGGTACTTGTGATCTTATCATCGGAAATAACCGTAAGAAGGATACAGCTAGAATCCTATCTGAATATATAGTTAATAAGTCTACTACAGATAATTATATCGACATAAATGCTGATCCAGATTTTGAAAATCTTAGCATAGCATTTCCAGAGAATCATACACGTGCTTATATAAAGATTCAGGACGGATGTAACAACTTCTGTACTTACTGTATTATCCCTTATGTCAGAGGTCGTATAAGAAGCAGAAAGCTTAGCAATATCATAGAAGAAGCTGCTCTTCTCGCTGATAATGGTGTAAAGGAACTGGTTCTTACTGGTATAAATGTATCCTCATACAGAGATGATTCATACGAAGCAGATGATCCATCAGATAAAGACCATTATGATCTTGCAGATGTAATATCTGAAGTTGCAAAAATTGATGGTATAGAAAGAATCCGAATGAGTTCAGTTGAACCAAGAGTCATAACAGATAGATTCTTAGACGTTGTAGTAAATACTCCTAAGTTCTGTCCTCATTTCCATCTATCTCTTCAAAGTGCTTCTAATAACACATTAAAAGCTATGAATAGACATTATACTATAGAAGAATACATGGATACTGTAGAAAGACTTAGATCTGTATATGACCGCCCTGCTATTACTACTGACGTTATAGTAGGTTTCCCAGGCGAAACTGAGGAAGACTTCGAAGATACTTTTAATAACCTTAGTAAGCTGAGTCTCTATGAGATACACACATTTAAGTATTCCAGAAGAAAAGGTACCGTGGCAGATAAAATGCCAAATCAGGTTGAGGAACAAATCAAGAACGAAAGAAGTGAAAAGATACTATCTCTCACCGCCGCACAAAAGAAGTCTTATGAAGATTCATTTAAAAATGAAAAGGATACCATCCTTATAGAAGAGATCATCGAAAAAGATGGCATAAAATATTATAGGGGACATACAACAAGATATATACTTGTCGACGTCCCCGTTACATCTGTGTCATCAGAATCTGATGAAAATAAATTAATTAATACGCTCTTAGAGATATCTCTGTAAGACCAAGCTCATCATATACGATAAGTTCAACATGATAATCCCTCTCAGGATTTGTGTACTTATATATTGTGTATCCATATTCTTCAGAATATACCGGAGCCTCATCCGGCTCACCATATGCATCGATAATATCCTCTGCTGTGCTTCCCCATGTGATATTTCCAGGAAGTATCAGCTCTGGATAATCATCTGATTCAGCCCATCTCACATCCATTCTAAATGAATTAACACTCGTATCTTTTAGATCTGCAGCACTGTCTGTATCATTTATAAAGCCAACCCAGATAGATACATTCTTATCCATGTCTTTATTCTCAAGAGCAATAGTTCCAGTAATCATATCTCCAGAACTAAGCTTATAGCCCTCTTCATATCCATAGTCAGATAATTCAAAGGAATACTTTTCCATAATCTTTGAATAATCAAAAGGAATAGTATATGTATGTCCATCGAAGATAAGTTCCTTAGAATATAGATCATATAGTAGACCATTTGCATCAGTAGCACTAGCATCAGTAAGACTTGCTTCTGTTACTGTCGCATCTGTTACAGTGGCTACAGGATCAGAAGCTATCTGCTGAACCATATCCAGTAGGAACCATTTTCCACTTACCTGCATAACGGTAAATACATAAGTAAGAGTACTACTGCTGGAGTGACCATTTGAATCAATATAAGTCGTAACTAAGGTAACATCCTTAACGTCTGAAGCTTTAGTCTTCTTATAACCCTTACTTGTAAGAATATCCTTACGAGCCTGCTCATTATATGAAGTTCCTACAGTAACAACAGCAGACCCTTCATCAAGCGACTTAATATAATCCTGATTAAGCTTTATACCATCTTCTATATGATTGATATAGGAATCTCTATGCGGACACTCTCTAGATACAAAATCAGCTAGTGTATAATTGCCAGACTTGTTAAATATCTCAATATAAGCATATGCAATCTTTCCAGGATAATTAGCTCCACCTGTCTCACGAGATTTGATATAAGATACAAGTGTCACTACAAGAAATGCTAAGACAGCAACAAAAAGAATAGAGAATGTTGCAAGAAGACCAAGTCTACGATTGAAGAGCTTTTTCCTCTTCTTCTCGATGGTTTCCTTATCCTCTACATTGAAGTTAGGCATATCACTAGCTTTAAGTACCTTTGTGATATCTTTCTTGATATGTTTTATTTCTTTTAATTCTTCTGTATGGCTCACGTCACACCTCAAAAAAAAAGTTCTGAGACAGGGGTTTTATGTCTCAGAACAGGATGCATTTAAGTAGTCCGTAGGGGAATCGAACCCCTGTTTCCGCCGTGAGAGGGCGGCGTCTTAGCCGCTTGACCAACGGACCATCTCTTAACAACGAACGTAAGTATAACAGACATATATATTAAATGCAAGTACTTTTTAAAAAAAATTATAATTTTTTTAAACTATTTTAGAA
>CACWGK010000026.1 GCA_902760415.1 uncultured Lachnospiraceae bacterium | reverse complement strand
GAGCGTGTACTTAAGATGGTTAATGGAGTTATCCTCGTTGTTGATGCATTTGAGGGTCCTATGCCTCAGACACGTTTCGTGCTTCAAAAGGCTCTTGCTCTTAATCTTTCTGTTATCGTATGTGTAAATAAGATAGATAGACCAGATGCTAGACCTGAGGCGGTAGAGGAAGAGGTTCTTGAACTTCTTCTTGATCTGGATGCAAATGAAGAGCAGCTAGATTGTCCATTTGTATATGCTTCAGCTAGAGATGGTGTTGCATCATATTCTCCTGATGAGAGAGGAACAGATATGAAGCCTCTTTTTGAGACTATTATTAAGTCTATTCCTGCTCCAGAGGGTGATCCTGAGAGAGGTACACAGATTCTAATCAGTACTATAGATTACAATGAGTACACAGGTCGTATAGGAGTTGGTAAGGTAGACAACGGTACCATAAAGGTTAATCAGGAAGCTCTTATAGTAAATCATCATGAGCCTGATCGTAAAGAAAAGGTTAAGATATCTAAGCTTTATGAGTACGATGGACTTTCAAAAGTTGATGTAGATGAAGCTACAGTTGGTTCTATCGTTGCTGTATCTGGTATAGCTGATCTTAAGATTGGTGATACTATATGTTCACTTGATCAGCCAGATGCTATACCTTTCCAGAAGATATCTGATCCTACAATATCTATGAACTTTATGGTAAATGATTCTCCACTTGCTGGTAAGGAAGGTAAGTTTGTAACAAGCCGTCAGATTAGAGATAGACTCTTTAGAGAGCTTAATACTGACGTATCACTCCGTGTTGAAGATACAGAGTCTACAGATTGCTTTAAGGTATCTGGCCGTGGTGAGCTTCATTTATCAGTTCTTATCGAGAATATGCGTCGTGAAGGCTATGAGTTCGCTGTAAGTAAGGCTGAAGTTATATATAAGACAAATGAGCTTGGTAAGAAGGAAGAACCATATGAGATGGCTGTAATCGATGTTCCTGAAGAGTTCGCCGGAACAGTTATAAATATGCTCAGTACTCGTAAGGGTGAGCTTATCGGTATGGCTACTGTCAATAGTGGAAATACAAGACTTGAGTTTAGAATCCCTTCTCGTGGACTTATCGGATTCCGTGGTGAGTTCCTTACTGCTACCAAGGGAAATGGTGTTATAAATACAATATTTGATGGTTATGATTACTTTAAGGGTGAGATGAGCTATCGTAGTAATGGTAGTCTTATCGCATTTGAAGCTGGTACATCTGTAACTTATGGCTTGTTTAATGCACAGGAAAGAGGTACACTCTTTATTGGACCTGGTGAAGAAGTTTATGCTGGTATGGTCGTTGGAGAGACTGGCCGTCAGGAAGATATAGAAGTTAATGTATGTAAGACAAAGCATCTTACAAATACACGTTCTTCAGGAGCTGATGAAGCTCTTAAACTTGTACCACCTAGAAAGCTTAGTCTAGAACAATCACTTGATTTCCTTGATACAGATGAGCTTCTTGAGATTACACCAGAGAATCTTCGTATACGTAAGAAGATTCTTGATTCAAGACTTCGTATGCGCGCAAATAGACAGGTTAATTCATAATAAAGTAAACATTTCTTAAGGAAAAGGAAGGTAAGAAGTATGAGAAATCTCACAATGCTAATGGATTATTATGAGCTTACTATGGCAAATGGCTATTATGTAACAGGTAATAAAGACAAGATAGCTGTATTTGATATGTTCTATAGAACAAATCCTGATGAGGGCGGTTTCGTTATCAGTGCTGGTCTAGAAATGCTGATTGACTATATTCAGGGGCTTAAGTTTACTGATGATGATATAGAATATCTTCGCGGCAGAAACATGTTTGATGAAGGATTCCTTGAGTATCTTAGAAACTTCAAGTTTACAGGTACTATTGAGGCGGTTCCAGAAGGTACTATAGTATATCCTAATATTCCTATAGTTACAGTAACGGCTCCGATTATTGAAGCTCAGTTAATAGAGACAATGCTTCTTATCTGCATTAACTTCCAGTCTCTTATTGCTACAAAGGCTAATCGTATAGCTAGAGCAGCTGGTGATGCTGTAGTTATGGAGTTTGGTGCAAGACGTGCTCAGGGTCCTGATGCAGCTGTATGGGGAACAAGAGCTTGCTTCATCGGTGGAGTAAATACAACAGCTACAGTTATGGCTGATCAGCAGTTTGGTGTAACTGCAGTTGGTACTATGGCTCATAGCTGGATTGAGTTCTTCCCATCTGAGTATGATGCATTTAAGGCTTATGCTGAGATTTATCCTGATAACAGCGTACTCCTTATAGATACATATGATATATTAGAGAGCGGTCTTCCAAATGCTATAAAGGTAGCTCACGAGGTTCTTGAACCAATGGGTAAGCGTCTTAAGGGTGTGCGTATCGATAGTGGAGACCTTGCTTACTTCTCTAAAGCTATTAGAAGAAAGCTTGATGAAGAAGGCCTTACAGATTGTTCGGTAGTAGTATCTAACAGCGTAGATGAGTATCTTATCGATTCCCTTAATAAGCAGGGCGCTAGAATTAATTCATACGGCGTTGGTGAAAGAATGATAACATCTAAGTCTGATCCTGTATTCGGTGGAGTATACAAGCTCGTTGCTGTAAAGGATGGAGATACATTTACACCAAAGATTAAGATATCAGAAAATATCGAGAAGATTACTAATCCTGGAAAGAAGAAGGTTTATCGTATCTATTCTCAGAAGACAGGATATGCTATAGCAGATCTTCTTACTATGGCTGATGAGGAACCTGATTTCAGTGATGCATATCAGTTCGTGGATCCAAAGCAGCCATGGAAGAATATGAAGTTCAGAAATGTTGATGCAAAGCCACTTCAGGTTACTATATTTGAAAATGGTAAGCTTGTATATGATAAGCCAACTCTCAAAGAGATTCAGGCTTTTGTAAAGAAGCAGCTGGCTGATGAGATATGGGAAGAGGAACAGCGTTTCTATAATCCACATATTCATTATCTTGATCTGTCACAGAAGCTTTATGATGTTAAGAAAGAGCTTCTTTCTGGCGTTGAGTACGTAGATTAATGAATATATAACACCTAGTCACTATGGGTTTTTATAGTTGAAAAAAACTCTCATAAATGGTACTATTGATGTGTATGAAATATCATTTCGGAGGGTTATAGTGTGGAAGATGTAAATAATCAGAGCTATGATGAATTCACACTTAATTTTAAACTGGAAGAAGATGTTCCTATCGATCAGTATGAGATGACGATGTATAATTACGAGTTCGTGGGGAACAGAACAAAGTGTTCTTGTGTTGCAATTGATGGGGTTAGAGCACTTCAGTTTAAGGTTCCTGCAACATTACCTTTGGAACAGTTCCTGCGTAAGCAGTTATATAAGGGTGAATTTTTATCAATATTATCTAATATACTTAATCAGCTAATATATTTTAATGAGAATAATATGCCGCTGAATAAGCTGCTTCTAAATGTTCATTATATGTATATTGAACTTTCTACATTTGATATACAGCTTCTTTACATGCCAGTTAATAAGAAGTTTGCTGATTGTAATGTGACTGAGTTTATTCAGACATTTATTGGCAAGGTCAGATTTGCTAATATGGCTTCTGTTGAGTGCGTTGATCAGATACTTAAGTTCCTTGACAGCAAGCTCATGTTTAATCTGGAAGAGTTTTACCAGTATATTCTATCTCTTGAACAGAAGAGTATTCTGGAAGATCAGGGAGAGCCTGAGGAAGAGACTCCAGTTGTACAGACAACTTCAGAAAGCTATAGCAATCCAGTTCCATACCTTGTTAGAATTAAGACAAATGAGCTGATTCCTATACTCCATAAGGAGTTTATGGTTGGAAAGTCAGTTAACTGTGATTATCAGATAATTGATAACAAGAAAGTCAGCAGGAAGCATGCTATATTCAGAATTAGTAATGGCGAATGTTATGTTCGTGATAATGCTTCCACAAATCATACGTTTATTAATGGACAGCTTCTTCAGCCGGGAGTTGAAGTAATGCTTTCAAATGATGATAATATCCGTATGGGTGATGAGGAGTTCAAATATTGGGTTAGATAACTAATCCTCTTTTTGAATATATAGGGTGAGAAAAAAATACGCCGAAGGCTTTGCCTTCGACGTATTTTTCTTATTGATTTTTTGAGTTAAATGTTGCTTAAGAATTCTTCGTTAATTGCTATAACCTGCTTCATAGCTTCAGGTCCTGGAGCTCCGATAGTATTACGTTTACCAACGCATGTCTCAAGGCTTATAGCATCATATATATCATCGTTAAATACAGGTGATATTTCTTTGAACTCATCAAGTGTTAATTCATCTATGGCTTTATTGTTATCGATACAGTAGAGTACGAGTCTTCCGATTATTCCGTGAGCATCTCTAAATGGAACTCCATTCTTAACTAAGTAGTCAGCTGCATCAGTAGCATTTGTGAAACCGTTCATAGCGCTTGATTTCATATTTTCTTTGTTGAGCTTCATAGTGCTTATCATTCCGTTAAAGAGTGCGATGCATCCCTTAACTGTATCTATAGCATCGAAGGTAAGTTCCTTATCTTCCTGCATATCTTTGTTGTAAGCAAGAGGAATACCCTTCATAGTTGTTAGTATAGATACGAGGGCACCGTATACACGACCAGTTTTACCACGAACAAGCTCTGCAATATCTGGATTTTTCTTTTGAGGCATTATAGAGCTGCCTGTGCTATAAGCGTCATCGAGCTCAACAAATTGATATTCATTTGAGTTCCATATGATGATCTCTTCTGAAAATCTTGCAAGATGCATTGCTATAGTTGAAAGAGCGGATAGTAGCTCTATGATATAATCTCTATCAGATACGGAATCCATACTATTAAGTGTTGGTCCGTAGAAATCAAGAAGCTCAGCTGTAAGCTTTCTATCTAGTGGATAAGTTGTACCTGCGAGAGCACCTGCACCAAGTGGACAGTAGTTCATTCTGTCATAGATATCACACATTCTATCGAAATCTCTTTTAAACATTTCCATATAAGCGCCAACGTGGTGAGCAAATGTCACAGGCTGTGCCTTCTGCAAATGAGTAAAACCTGGCATGTAAGTATCCAGATTATCTTTCATTAGAGAGTGAAGAGTAGTCATGAGGGTCTTTAGTTCTTCTTTGATATTCTCTATCTCATCTCTAGTATAGAGTCGCATATCAAGTGCAACCTGATCGTTACGGCTTCGACCTGTATGAAGCTTCTTGCCAGTATCACCAATTCTATCGATAAGAGTTGCTTCTACAAAACTATGGATATCTTCATATTTTGATGATATCTCGAGCTTACCAGATTCAACATCGGAAAGTATTCCATTTAATCCATCAACTATAGCCTGGGACTCTTCCTTAGTAATAATTCCTGTCTCGCCAAGCATAGTGGCATGAGCTATACTTCCGCGGATATCCTGTCTATAGAACTTCTGGTCAAATGATATAGAAGCGTTAAAGTTGTAAACGAGCTGGTCAGTCTCTTTAGTGAAACGACCTCCCCAAAGTTGTGCCATAATATATACCTCTTTTCTAAACACTGGCTTCTTCATGACTTAGATCAAATGATGCAAAAAATATATAAATATGATGCAATTATCATTTAATACTGATGTCTTTTAGAGGAAGAGTGCTTTTATAATCAACGTTAAATAGTTTAATACATAGTGAGTTTCGTGGCAAGAAACATTTTGTCAAAAAACTCAGTAGAGTTATTAAATTAATTTGTTGGAGTTTTTACTTTAATATTACTAATTTAGTTATGAAATTAAGCGCAAATAGTTGACATAATCCCCAAAAAATAACTAAATTAGTAATATTTACTCCTCAAACTCCTTGTATCGACTCTTTCTTTAGATGATTTTTGTGCAATATTACCTAATCTTTTTGTTGATTTATTACAAGAAATATGGTATTATTAAATCATCAAAAGAGAGAGTTATATAATAATACTTAAAAACCATCCTTTCACCGAAGAACCCAAGCATCTATTGCTTGGGTTTTTTCATTGTGTGATATTTTGATTAGCACTCATGGCTATTGAGTGCTAATTTTTCGTTGACATTTAATAATATTAGTCTTATTATTCTTTGAGGGTGCTTATTAACCCTAAACTAAGATATATTACATTTTATAGAAAAGAGGCGTTTTTAATTATGGCAATACAAAAAGGAAATCTTTCAATTGATAGCGAGAACATCTTCCCAATTATTAAGAAATGGCTCTATTCAGATCATGATATATTTATTCGTGAGCTTATTTCTAACGGCGTAGATGCCATCACTAAGATGAAGAGACTTGATTCTATGGGTGAAGCTTCAGTAGAAGAAGGTACACACTTTATGGTTACTGTAACTTCTAGTCCATCTGAGAAGACTCTTACATTCCAGGATAATGGTATCGGTATGACTAAGGAAGAGGTTGAGAAGTATATTAACCAGATTGCATTTTCTGGTGCGGCTGATTTCCTTGAGAAATATAAGGATAAAGATCAGAGTGAGCAGATTATTGGCCATTTTGGTTTAGGTTTTTATTCAGCATTTATGGTCGCTGATAAAGTAACTATTGATACACTGTCATATCAGGATGGCGCAAAGCCTGTTCATTGGGAGAGTGATGGCGGACTTACTTATGAGATGAGTGAAGGAAATCGTCTCGAGCGCGGTACTACTATAATTCTTTATCTGTCTGAGGATTCAATTGAGTTCGCAAATGAGTATAGAGTTAAAGAGGTTATAAATAAGTACTGCTCATTTATGCCTGTTGAGATTTACTATATAAATGAAGATAAGGCTAAGGAAGAAGCAAAGAAGGAGATTGAGGCTGAGGTTAAGTCTGAAGAAGACGAGTTCATCGGTGATGAGCCTAAGAAGGATGATAAAGTTGTAGAGGCTGAAGAAACTAAGAAGGATGAGTCAAAACCTTTAAATGATATTAATCCTCTATGGACTAGAACACCTGCTGACTGCAAGGATGAGGATTATATTGATTTCTATCAGCATTTATTCCTTGATTTCAAAGAGCCTTTATTCTGGATTCATTTAAATATGGATTATCCTTTTAATCTTAAAGGTATTCTGTACTTCCCGAGAATCAATCCTAATATGGATAAGCTTGAGGGTACTGTTAAGCTGTATAACAATCAGGTATTCGTTGCTGATAATATAAAAGAGGTTATTCCTGAGTTCCTTCTTGTATTAAAGGGCGTTATTGATTGTCCAGATCTTCCACTGAATGTATCACGTTCAGCACTTCAGAACGATGGATTTGTTGCCAAGATATCTGACTACATTACAAAGAAGGTTGCTGATAAGCTTATCGGAATGTATAAGAACCATCGTGATAGATACGAAGAATTATGGGATGATCTTAGTCCATTTATCAAGTTTGGTTGCTTAAGAGATAACAAGTTTGATGAGAAGATGAAGGATCATATGATCTTCAAGAATCTTGAGGATAAATATATAACTCTTCCTGAGTATCTTGAAGCAGCTAAAGATACCCATGAGAATCAAGTATTCTATGTATCTGATGCTGAGACTCAGGCAAGATATATACAGATGTTTAAGGATGAGGGAATAGATGCTATATATCTGACACATAATATAGATAATCCTTACATTACTATGATGGAAGCAAGAGATGAGTCAGTTAAGTTCGCACGTATTGATTCTGACCTTAGTGCAAACTTTAAGGGCGAGGCTCTTTCGGAAGAGGATGAGAAGAAATATACAGATTCTCTTACAGAGACATTTAAGAAAGCTCTTGGAGTTGAGAATATTAAGATTAAGGTCGAATCTCTTAAGGACGAAAATGTATCATCCATGCTTACTCAGTCAGAGGCAGATCGTCGTATGGCTGAAATGATGAAGATGTATTCAGAAGCTGGAATGGGCGGCATGGGTATGAACCTTGGTCAGGATACAGAGACACTTGTACTTAATTCGAATAATAAACTGGTTAAGTATGTTCTTGATAATCCTGATGAAGAGATTACACCTACAATATGTTCACAGCTCTATGATCTCGCTGTACTGGCTAATAAACCACTTACAGCAGAAGAACTTACGAGATTCGTAGCAAGAAGCAACGAAATCCTAACAAAACTGATCTAACTTAAAATGAGTCACTTTTTACGTCCGACGTAGAAAGTGACTCATTTTCTTTTGCTTGAATATCGGGGTGGTGGTGTAGTAGAATAGCGCTTATAAAAACATATAGGAGAAAGCTATAATGATATATAGTAATGTACTAGAAGCTGTCGGCCATACACCTATGGTAAGATTAAATAAAATGGCTGAAAAAGACAGCGCGGAGATTTTGGTTAAGTTTGAAGGTGTTAATATTGGTGGTTCTATAAAGACTAGAACTGCACTTAATATGATAAAGGCTGCTGAAAAGCAGGGACTTATAAAAGAAGATACTATAATAGTTGAACCGACGAGTGGTAATCAGGGCATCGGTCTTGCTCTTGTTGGAGCAGTTAGAGGTTATAAGACAATCATTATCATGCCGGACTCAGTAAGTGAGGAACGTCGTAAGATAGTTAAGCATTATGGAGCTGAAGTTATTCTTATTCATGACGATGGCGATATTGGTAAATGTATAGATGAATGTCTTCAAACTGCAATTCGTATGCAGGAAGAGAATCCTAAGGTGTTCGTACCTCAGCAGTTTTCAAATATAAATAATCCTAAGGCTCATAAGAATCATACTGCTCTTGAGATAATGGAGCAGGTTGCGGGACCTATTGATGGATTTTGCTCAGGTATTGGTACTGGTGGAACTATAACAGGTATAGGCGAGGTTCTTAAGGCTCAGTATCCTGATATAGAGATTTGGGCTGTTGAACCTGAAAATGCTGCTATACTTGCCGGCGGAAATATTGGTACTCATTTACAGATGGGAATTGGTGATGGAATCATTCCTGACATTCTTAATCAGGAAATATATGATGATATATATGTTGTAACAGATGAGGAAGCTATCTCTACAGCTCAGCGCCTTGCTAGAGAAGAGGGCTTACTTTGTGGTATATCCAGTGGTACAAATGTAGCTGCTGCCATTAAGCTTGCTAAGAAGCTTGGCCCTGGTAAAACTGTAGTTACTGTACTTCCTGATACTGCTGAGAGATATTTCTCTACGCCACTTTTTGAAGAGTAACATTTGTGAGATGGAGACTAATATAATGTGGGATAATATAATTAAAAATATCTTTGCTCAAAATCAGAAGTTTATTACATCTAATGATGCTGATGGTAAACTCGCTGGAATGCTTCTCAGTAAGTATCTTAACTGGGAATTTGCTGGGCTCTGTGATTATAGCGGACAGGAGAGTGATGAAATCTGGCTTGTTGATCCAGATTTTGATCTTGTAGATGCTGTATTTGTTGGAGTTCCAGTGGCTGATCCTGATATTTCTTGCATAGATACACATTTTGTTGCACCAGATGAGGCCTTTATTGATACTTATATAGATAGTGGTAATAAGATTAATCCAAATGTTATGAATGGTCTTGTTCGTTGGAATGACGATAATTCAAGTGATTTCGACAAGAAGTATTCATTTGGAACTACTCATTTTATAGCAGAGACACTTATAAAACTTGGATTAATTACAGAAGATATACTCATAAAGGTGGATGAAGTTTTAGATTCTATATCTGATTCTGATTCGAAATCTATATCTGATTCAAAAATAGAAGAGTTTGCTAAAGCAAATGATATTCCTTTATTACCATCTGCTGAAATGGTTCCATTTGAGGGGCTTAATGGTAAGAAGGATGCGGTTCATAAAGCAGTGCTTAATAATGTAAGCCTTTTCTTTCGATAGTAATTATACGATATCATTTACCGTCTATGAGTAACTTAATAACACTTTTATATTATATAATAATATCATATAAAGAGGTATTGGGATGCAGTCGGGTATAAGTGCAAATCATGGGGATTTTGATACTCGTTCCATGATAATTATTGGAATAGTTGTTATTCTCTTTTCCTTCATTTTTATTGGAGTTTCGCGGAAGTTATCTCATTTGTTTCAGAACGTCGCCTTCACGGTGTTAAAAGAGATCCGAGAATGCGTGAACTTGTAACGCCTCTTGTAAGATACTTTGTAAATGGTTTTGAAGTGAGAGCTCATTCAAATGTTTATATGAAACCATGTCCTTATAAAATCGGAGACATGGTTTCGATTAGATATAATCCGGAAAAACCGGATCAGATGATGTTAGATAATAATTCTACTACTAAAATTATCTGTACTGTCTTTTTATTAGTAGGAATAATAATATCGCTTGTTGGATTTATTGTTCTTCTGTTGGGGTGTATACTATAGAGACTTAGGGGGGTATAATGAAGTTAAATTACAAGACTACTATTCTTATAGGCCTTGCATTTATGTCGATCACTGCGTTCTGGCAGTTATACGACAACGTCATACCACTTCTTTTGACTAATACATTTCATCTTAATGAAACAATCTCTGGTGCGATTATGGCAGCAGACAACATCTTAGCATTATTCTTGCTTCCATTTTTCGGAAGATTATCAGATAAGACTAAAACTCCAATAGGAAAACGTATGCCATTTATTTTAGGTGGAACTTTTGTATCTGTCATGTTACTTAATGTCCTTCCAGTTATAGAAAATGGATATGCAGCAGGAGGAGCATGGCCTATATTTAGCTTTGGTTTCTTCGTATTCCTGCTTGGGTTACTTCTGTTTACAATGTCTACTTATCGTTCTCCGGCTGTTGCGCTCATGCCGGATGTTACGCCAAAACCTCTTAGATCAAGAGGAAATGCAATCATCAACCTGATGGGGGCCGGTGGCGGAATAATATATCTTATCTATGCCAGCGTAATGTATCCAAAATCAAAGATAGAGGGGCTTGATCATGTTAATTATCGTCCGCTCTTTATCTTCGTATCAGCCTTCATGTTTATTTGTATCATTCTTATGAAGCTGACTGTAAATGAACCAAAGCTCGCTGCAGAGAATGAAAAGATTGAAAAGGAGCATCCTGAGTGGAACTTGACTCTAGAAGATGAAAAAGGGGAGAGTACTGGAAAATTACCTAAAGATGTAATGCGCTCTATGCTTTTCCTTCTTGCATCAATAATGCTTTGGTTTATAGGATATAATGCTGTGACCACATGGTTTACAACTTATATTTCAAATATAATGGGCGAAGGTCTTGGAGGCGCATCGACTTGCTTCCTCATCGCAAATGTTGGAGCTATCATTTCATATATTCCTATAGGGCATCTTGCTTCTAAGATTGGTAGAAAGAAGTCGATTTACTTCGGAACTTTACTTCTTACATTAACATTTTGCTTATGTTTTGTACTTACTACTACATCGGATCATGTTACGATTCCAATGTATATCGTATTTGCTCTTGTTGGACTTGCCTGGGCGGCGATAAATGTTAATTCACTCCCGATGGTGGTTGAAATGTGTCGCGGGGCGGATGCGGGTAAGTTCACAGGATATTATTATACGGCATCGATGGCGGGACAGGTTATCACACCAATTATGGCTGGTTTCCTTATGAGAAATGTAAGCTATAAGATACTATTTATCTATGCGACATTATTCGTATTCGTTAGTTTTATAACTATGACACAAGTAAAGCATGGTGATGTTAAGGCTACTGTCTCAAGTGGTCTTGATGCATTTGGAGATATGGATTAGGAGTATTAGATATGGATGATAATCAAAGAAATGAATTTGGAATTTCAGGAAATCCTGAACAGCAGTGGTATAACCAGCAACAGCAATATAGTCAGCAGGTATATAACCAGCAATATCAAGCAAATCAGCAGCTAGGATATTATCAGCAACAGCAATATAGTCAGCAAGGATATAATCATCAACCACCGGTTTATCAGCCTGCACCTTCGAATATTCCTCGCGATGATGCTGGCAAGACACTTGGTATATTATCTATTATATTCGGTTTATTCATTGCGCCTGTTGGTCTTATTCTTTCTATAGTAGGACTTGTTAAAGCATCAAAGAATACTAATAACAATTTTCCGACTGTACTTAATTTTATTGGATTAGGTTTATCTGGTTTTGTTATAGTTATATATGTAATTGTGTATGCATGGATTTTTGGAATATTTGCATATAGTTATAATTCTGTATCTGGTTCGCACGAATCAAGCACAACAAGTAGTTATCATGGCATTGATGATGACGATGATCATAGTAGTACTGTGTTATCGCCAACCACTAGTGAGTCAACCACAGCAGTAACAACAGAAACTACTACAGAAACGACTGCAGAAGCAACGACAGAATCTACTACGGAAGAAGATACTAGTGATGCTTCAGGTTCATCGAATAATAATGATTTATATAGTGAAAAGTATGATGATACCGATGAATCCTACATAGGAACATACCCAGAACCTTCTGGATGTCAAAGAGTAGGAGATTCGGTTCAGGGATATATATCAATACCGGAAAAATATGTAACTTTCGTGGAATCAGGTGGTTATAATTCATATCTCTTGGGTCATCAGCAGTATGCTTATGGTATGCTAGATGTAATAACACATTATACTTATTCGCCTGAATCAGTTGGAAAAGTCGATACATTTGCTGAAGGTATGCAGAGCACCCTTGCTAAAAGTGCTACTTCTTGTGAAATCTATAATGCTACATTTGGTAGTCATAAAGGATTTATGTTATATGGGGAATATAGCGATGGAGCAGTGCTGCGAGCATTTATCTTTAAAGATGAGGCAGGAAATATACAGTATATATGTGTAGAAGGTCTTAATGATGAATATGCCGATATCTACAAATATGTATTTAGCAATTATTCACTAACAAATTGATACTTAAAATGAGTCACCTTTACGTCCGACGTAGCAGGTGACTCATTTTTTGTTTGAGGTGATTTAGACGTATGTAAAATGTAGTTTGCCTTTGGCTGCGTATTTCTTTGCTTTTGCGTCATACATTTTAACATCAGCATCTTTGACGGCCTGAGTTATATCGAAATCTTCGTTGAGGGTTGTGGTGATATAACCGCAACTTGTTTCGACTTTGTAAGGTCGGCCTGACATCTCATTATAATTCTTTAGAAATGTATCAATATTTGTAATTATTTCCTTAGGGTTGCATTCTCCGAAGATAACTGAGAATACTTCGTCTCCACCGAATCGTGTTGAAAGACTGTTCTCCGGAACCGCACTGAAGAGTGCTTTTGCAACTTTCTCGATAGCATTATCACCTTCAGCGTGACCGAAATGATCATTAATATATTTAAGCCCATCAAGATCCGACATAATAATTGTTATCTCAGAGTTACCGTACGTGCCCTTCTGACATATTCTCTTAAACTCATTTAAGAATCCCATTCTGTTAAGTAGCCCGGTCAGTGGATCGTGTCGGTACATTTCATCCATTTGCTTAAGAAGAGTTCTTTGATACTCCATATTTATATATCCGCCGATTCCGTTGCTTATAGAGCTGGTGATCTGCATAGTATTAGAATAATTATTGATATAACTATTTGGAAAATGATAACAAACAAAACCAAATGATTTATTCATAATATTTAATGAGTTAAATATCAGCGGGTATTCTGACTCTGTGAGTTTAAGTATTCTATCTCTGATAGAAGGAGTTAGTATAGTTTCGGTACTATATGGATCACCATCAGGCAATTCAAATGTATCTTCTTTATATTTTTCTGAATAATCAGCGTCATATATTAATACAAAATCTTTCTTTGAGTTAGCTTCCTCTCCAAAATAGTTTTCGCCATTTAGTGCATTTCGGTCGACCACGCAGAGAGAATGCTCTGTTTTATAACAATCTAAGTGAGTGAGCATTTCTCCGATGTTCTGACTTGTTGACATGTATGAAGACATCATTTGCAGAACACGGTTGTCATCGTTATGCCTTGAAAAGCTTTCGCGGAACCAATCTCGAAGTGTGTCAGGATGGGAAGCGTATTCATGGCAACCGCAGGATTCATTCGGGATTAGTTTAGGTGTTATATATATGTTCTCGAGTTCATTAAATCTTGGTTGCTTTAATATAAGATCCGCTGTAGCATTGGCGAGAAGCATGATGTCGCAGCTGGTTGAGGATATCATAGGAGATGCGAAGTATATTGCCTCATATCCATCAAAACCTGAAATGATAATATCCTCGGGAACTTTGTAACCAGCTTCCTGCATCATTTCCGATACAGTTATGGCCATAGCATCATTTGCGCATATAATCGCTTCAGGAAGAGTATCTCTTTTCAGCAGTTTCTCTGTTGCTTCGCGGCAAGGTTCCGACCAGAAATACCCATAGCTAATCATTGAATCATCAAAAGAAATGTTATTATCTTGAAGAACTTTTTTAAATACTTCGATACGACGATTTGAGAACTCATTATCCGGCTGACCAGCCATCATATGTGGACGTTTGATATTATGCTCTTCAATAATATGACGACAGATAAGCTCGAATCCTTTATCGTATTCAAATTGAATATTCGATGCATTACTGTAATGTCCATCGCATACAATAGCAGGAACATTAGCTTTTCTGGCAGATTCTATGATTTTATTTGTGACCTTATGGCTCTTTATCTTTTCATCCATTATCACAACAGCTTCGATACTGTCATAAGGAATTATATCAAAGACAAACTTCTCGGCGGCCGGTCTATCCTCGTCCCAATAAATGTCGGAATTAATTGCAAATATAAGAAGAGAGTAGTCCTCTTTGTGGAGCCTCTCATTTAATCTTTCAATATATCCGTGAATCTGGGGATCATATATACGAGATGTACATAGAGCGATAAGTTTTTTCTTCATAAGTAAATACCCGATATTATAACTAAATCAAACTATAGATAAAATGACATAAAGTTATCAAAACTCTAGAAGATTTGCCCCCGTACTCCTAGATAATTCAAGTATAAAGGTTTGCAGAAAAACAGTCAATAAAACTTATTTTTTTAAATTCACTAAATAAAGAGCTCTAATTAATCAGAATTAAACTTTTCTTAAAGACTTATTCTGAAATATATTATAAAATGAGTTGCAAAGAAATCTGATAAATAAATAATTTATTGAAAATATAAACTCGGTAATATTATTGACTCAGAAAAATAATGAGAGGTATGACAGAATATGAAAAAATTACTAGGTAAAAAGATGGTTAAAAGGACATTTGCAACAATTCTTGCTGTTACAATGATGATTTCTGCTAGTGGATGTGGAAATAAAGTACCGAAGGATTGGTACGGCGAGGTACGTGACTATTATACAGCTGCATTTAAAGATGATTGGTCACATGATGTCAAACAGATCATTATGAAAGAAGAATATAAGGATAAGTCACTGAAGTTTGGTTATTATATAATTGATCTTGATAAAGATGGAACCGATGAGTTCCTGGTTGGATATGATAACGGTACTAAACCAACAGTATTCACAGATATCTTTATCTATCATTCAGACTTTGGTCCACATGATATCTTTAGCGGTGGCGGAGACGTATATTATTATCTCTGTTCAGACAATACCATATATGAAGAGTTCTATATGGGCAAAGAACCAATGACTCAGTATCTAAAATGTCAGGCTGGTTCAAATAATTCATTTCTTGTAGTCGAGGATGGCGGTGAACCAATCAAAGTATCACTTACATATTTCGAGTAAATATCTAATAAGCATAAATTAAGTATAGAAAAAGTATAAAAAAGCTAAAAATGCTAAAAATGCTAAAAATGCACCCTCTTTGCTATATGGTAAAGAGGGTGCTTTTATTATGAATATTACGTACATTATATTTTCGGCTATATGATGTCTCTAGTTGAAGTAGTCACCCGTTTTCGGATTTTATGTAAACTATTTTTCTTAAATAATGCTTTATTTGGGCTATATGATGATAAAGCTTAGAGGAGTCACCCGTAAATCTTTGCTTGACGGGTGACTATATCTGAAAATAATAGCATATAGCCGAAAGGTTGTTTAGGAATTGGATTTATACTATTTTTTTTGCGTTACAAAACAGTCTTTTGAGTTTTTTGAATTATATGTTAGAATAACTAACTAGTAATATTATAAGTTAGATATTCTACTAGTAATGTTATTAGTTAGATATTCTAACTAGTATTGTTTATGTAAGTGATGGAGGTTTTATTATGAGTACTTACGATTTAGCTAAAGTTGTTGTTTTCAGTATACTTATCATCCTTGGGCTTGTTATGGTAATAGCTCCAAAGGCTTGTACCAAGAAAGAAAATCGTGATAATCCTGAAGAGGTTTCTAGAGTCAGAAAAGCTGGATTCTTTGAAATTGGATGCGGCGTTATTCTCATTGTTCTTAACTTTGTTTTCTAAAAATATTCTAAATATATTTTAAAAATCTAGAAATTTTCTAGAAATTATCTAGAAATTAATTTATATGCCAATTTATATATTGATTTATATATTGATAAAGAATCAAGATAATTATTTGAAATAGAGAGGTTATTCAATGAAGAAATATACTAGTTTTATGATATCTCTAATAACGCTTGTTTTATTCGCTGTGCTTTCATTTGGTATAAATGCTAATGCAGCTGAGGAAGGCTGGATTAAGTCTTCGAG
The DNA here is from genome assembly GCA_902760415.1 of uncultured Lachnospiraceae bacterium. Lineage (GTDB taxonomy): Bacteria > Bacillota > Clostridia > Lachnospirales > Lachnospiraceae > Eubacterium_Q. Next base: position 19,210 of record CACWGK010000026.1, on the reverse strand, counting down.
TGGCGGTTGGTGGTATCAGTATTCTGATGGCACATATGCTAAAAGCGAATATATAGATGGATACTGGATTAATGCAAACGGTTGGTATACTAGCGGATGGTACGGAAAGTGGAAGAACAATTCGACCGGCTGGTGGTTCGAGGATGGAAAGTGGTATCCAACTAACCAGTGGCTCAAGATTGATAAGAAATGGTATCATTTCAATTCATCTGGATATATGGACTCAAAGAAATGGATCGGAACTTACTATGTAGGTGAAGATGGTGCCTGGATTGATGGATATAAAAATGAAGACGGCTCTGTTGGTGCAGGTAAAGGAAATGGAGCAGGTAAGACAGTTGTTATAGATCCTGGCCATTCATCAGTTGTTGCATCTGGAACTGAACCTCTTGGTCCGGGTTCTTCAGTGACAAAGGCTAAGGATAGTGGCGGAACAAAGGGCGTATCTACAGGTATATACGAATATCAGCTCACTATGACTATGGCAGAAAAGCTTAAGACAGAGCTTGAGTCACGTGGTTATAACGTTATTCTTACCAGAAGTGATAATAATACCCCGATGTCATGCAAGGATAGAGCTGAAGTTGCTAACACAAATAATGCAGACGCTTATATAAGACTTCATGCGGATGGGTCAGATAGTAGTTCGGCGAGAGGCGCGATGACTATCTGTATAACTTCCTCGAATCCTTATATATCAAGTATGTATAGTGAGTGTAAGAAACTTTCTACATGCGTTCTTGATTCATATTATTCAGCTACTGGGTATAAGAATCGTGGCGTATGGGAGACAGATTCTATGTCAGGTAATAACTGGAGTAAGGTTCCAACGACTCTTATAGAGATGGGATTTATGACAAACCCTACCGAAGATAACCAGATGAATGATTCGAGCTTCCAGAATACTATGGTTACTGGTATTGCAAATGGTATTGACAAATACTTTGAATAATAAGTCGATATAATGTATAATAATACAGTTTAAAATATAGTTACATATGTAATGTACTTCGAATAGTACATACAAAAGAGGAATATTATGAAGATCTATAATACTAAAACAAGACGTAAAGAAGAGTTTAAACCTATAAATGAAGGAAAGGTCGGTATATATGTATGCGGACCTACTGTTTATGATTATATTCATATCGGTAATGCTCGTCCTATGATCGTATTTGATACACTTAGAAGATACTTTGAGCATAAAGGCTACGAAGTTAATTATGTATCAAACTTTACTGATGTAGAAGATAAGATAATCAAGCGTTCATTAGAAGAAGGAATCTCAGCAAGTGAGGTTTCAGAAAAATATATCGCTGAATGCAAGAAGGATATGGAGGCTCTTAATGTTAGACCTGCAACAACACATCCTCAGGCTACTCAGGAGATTCCTGAAATGATTCAAATGGTTCAGACTCTTATAGATAAGGGACATGCTTATGAGAAGAATGGAACAGTTTACTTCAGAGTTAGAAGTTTTGCTCCATATGGCAAGCTATCTCATAAGAAGATAGATGACCTTGAGTCAGGACATAGAGCTGATTCTCATGCTCTTAAGGTTACAGGAGAGGATGAGAAGGAAGATGCTCTTGATTTTGTTCTCTGGAAGCCAAAGAAAGAAGGAGAACCATTCTGGAAATCACCATGGAGTGAAGGAAGACCAGGCTGGCATCTTGAGTGCTCATGCATGTCTAAAAAGTACGTTGGTGATACTATAGATATTCACGCTGGTGGCGAAGATCTAATCTTCCCTCATCATGAAAATGAGATTGCTCAGAGTGAAGCAGCAAATGGTGTTGAGTTTGCTAACTACTGGATGCATAATGCATTTCTTAAGATAAATGGAGATAAGATGTCAAAGTCTCTTGGTAATTTCTTTACTGTTAGAGACATTTGCCAGAAGTATGATCCACAAGTATTCAGATTCTTCATGCTATCAGCTCAGTATAGAACTCCACTTAACTTCTCACAGGATCTTATAGAAGATGCTTCCCGTGGTCTTGATAGAATATTAAATGGAGCTGAGAAGCTCAAGGAAATCGCAGATAAGAAGAATGGTCGTTTCATCATGGATGAAGAGCAGCGTATTCTTGAAGAGGAAATGCCAAAGTTTATTGAGCGATTTGATGCAGCTATGGATGATGACCTTAATACTGCAGATGCAATCTCAGTTATCTTCGAACTTGTAAGATTTACAAATGCTAATACTAATGAGAAATCTTCATCTAATTTTGCTGATTGCTTATATAAGGTATTATTTGAACTTTGTGATACAGTACTTGGTATTCATATAGAAAGAAAAGCGGTTGATATAGCTGCAGATGATGTTGCTGAGATTGAAGCTCTTATAGCTGAGAGAACAGCTGCTAAGAAAGAAAAGAACTTTGCTAAAGCTGATGAGATAAGAGCAAAGCTTCTTGACATGGGAATTGTATTAGAGGATACAAGAGAGGGCGTTAAGTGGAAGAAAGCTTAGTAAAAATGTATTCACCTCTTGCTCTTGCCTATATAGGTGATAGCATCTATGATCTTATGGTGAAGAAGCATTTCGTGATAAAGTCCAATATGCAACCTGAGAAGTATCACAAGGTGGTTACTTCTATAGTATCTGCAAATGCTCAGTCGGCATTTATCGATTCATATATGGATAAACTTACAGAAAAAGAACAGGCTGTATATAAGAGAGGACGCAATTCTTCTCCGCATACTAAAGCTAAAAATGCTTCTCTTGAGAATTATCTTAAAGCTACAGGCTTTGAAGCGGTACTTGGATATCTTTATCTTTCCGAACAGGAAGATAGACTTAAAGAAATAATCGATGAATCTATTAACTTTGTAGTATTAAAAGTTTAAGAGGAATTATGGCGTACGAAATATTTGGAAATAATATGACAGAATTACATACCGAGGAGTTGAAGACTCCTGGTGTGAAGAGCTCAAACGATGATAAGAAGTCTTCTTCAAATGATAGACTTGAAGGAAGAAATTCTGTAATGGAAGCAATCCGTGCAGGAAGAACTATTGATAAGGTTTATATCCAGGATGGACTTAAGGACAATACAATATCTAGAATCATTTCTAAGCTTAAGGGAACTGGAACTCTTATATCATTTGTAAAGAAAGAGCGTCTTGATAGTATGTCTGAAACAGGACATCATCAGGGAATTATCGCACAGACTACTTCTTATGAATATTCTGAGATAGAAGATATATTTGAGCTTGCCAAGAAGAAACATGAGCCACCATTTATTATCATTCTTGATGAGATAGTGGATCCTCATAATCTTGGCGCTATTATTAGAACTGCTAATATAGCTGGTGCTCACGGTGTTATTATACCAAAGCATAATGCCACAGGTCTTACAGCTACAGTTGTAAGAGCTTCAGCAGGCGCTATTAACTTTACACCAGTTGTTAAGGTTACAAATATTTCTAAGACTATTGAAGAACTTAAAGGTCGCGGCCTATGGTTTGCCTGTGCTGATATGGGCGGTGAAGAGATGTATAAATGTAATCTTACCGGTGCCATAGGACTTGTTATTGGAAATGAAGGTTCTGGCGTCTCAAGACTTGTTAAAGAAAAATGTGACTATATCGTATCTATTCCAATGAAGGGCGATATTGAATCTCTGAATGCTTCAGTAGCTGCTGGAATACTTGCTTACGAGATAGTACGTCAAAGACTTAGTATGTAATAGATTTATAGATTGAGGTTATATTTATGACAAAATATGAGATGTTATCAGATGATGATCTGATAAGACTTTCTAGAATGGGTGATAGAAATGCTGAAGAGTTTCTTCTCGACAGTTATCGCCCGATGATTCTTCATATGACAAGACAGCTTCATCTTCAGCATATAAATGATGCTGATATAGAAGACTTCATGCAGGAAGGCATGATTGGACTTTTTAATGCTATGCGTGATTATGATCTGGAGTCTGAAGCTTCATTTAGTACATTTGCGCATATTTGCGTAGCTAATAATATGAAGAATGCGCTTACATATGCTAATAGAAAGAAACATCTTCCATTAAAGAATTATGTTCATTTTGATTACTTTGGCGAAGACTCAGAGAAACATACAAATGATTCGCTTGTAAGTGATTATGGTGCTAATAATCCTGAACAGCTCATTCTTAAAGATGAAGACATCAAGAGAATGTATGCAGAAATGGAAGAGAAGCTCAGCACTATGGAGAAGAAGGTCGTTTCTTTATATCTGGGTGGATATTCTAGAAAAGAAATGGCAAGCACACTCGGCAAATCAGAGAAGTCAATTGACAACGCACTAACAAGAATCAGGAATAAATTAAAGGGCTAATTATATTATTGACAGAAACTTTATTTAACTTGACACATTAGGGTGATTACAGTAAGATATGAGACTGTGAGTTGCATGCTAATATAGCTCAGTCGGTAGAGCGCAACATCGGTAATGTTGAGGTCACGGGTTCGATTCCCGTTATTAGCTTTTAATGCCCTGACAAGTATATTTGTCAGGGCTTTCTTCTATAATAGGCAATAGTAGGCAGACAAGGAGTACTAGTTAATGAATATTAGCTTTAAGAAAAATAGAATAATCGCTGTTATTCTCGCTATGTTTATTATCGCATCATCAGTACTTGGCTTTTTTGGCAAGATAGACTCTTATGCAGAGGATGTTTCGATTGTTCTCGCTATCTGGCCAACGGATGTTCAGGTTGGTGATGCCGTTACAGCTACAGTAACAATAACTGGCGAGAGCCTTGGCGAGTTTGATATCTTCCTGGAGTTTCCTAGCGATATACTTCAATATACCGATGGGGATTCTTCTGGAACCATAGAGATAATGGGCAGTGGAACAAAGACTCTTACTTATAATTTTAAGGCTATTGCAAATGGCGAAGGCAAGATTCAAACCAGCGGCTACAAGATATATGACGTAAATGGAACTCAGTTATCTGTTGTTCATGCCGGCGGTAATATTATGGTTGGCGAGACAGCTTCTACTGAAGATACCATTAAGATTGGTAATGATACATATACCCTGGTAAATGACAGAAGACTTCCTACACCACCTGAAGGATATACTATCTCTTCAGTAACTTATAATGATAAGGAAATCTACGCTTACCAGTCACCAACTCAGAATATTAAGGTGGTTTGCCTCCAGAATGATGAATGGGAGCAGAAGTGGTTTATATATGATGAGAAGAAGAAAGAATTTTCTCCTTTTGTTGAATATTCGCTAGACGGCACTAAGTATGTAATAATCAATAAACCTGATGATGTAGAGATACCTGAATGGTATTCACAAACTAGTCTTACATTATCTGATTGTCAGTTGGTTGCATATACTGATAATTCAGATAGCGGCTTATATCTTGTATATGCTCTTAATTCAACTGGCAAAGCTGGATTATATTTCTTTGATACAGATGAAGGAAGTATCATAAGATATGACGCTATAGAAACACTTGTGGACTATGAACTTTCACAGAATACTGATGAACAGATTGCAAATGAAACTTCTGGAGATGCAGAAGTTGAGAAGACTATAGCAACACCATTGATTCCTCAAACAGAAGCACCAGCTGAAGAAGACGAAGGATTCTTTACTAAGTCTATTCTTAAGAAACTTCTTTATATGATGGTAATTCTTTTTATTATCATGTGCGTCGTAGTAATCATTTTGATTATCAGAAATGGAATGCTGCAGAGTCAGCTTTACGGCGAGGATTATGATGATGAAGATGACGATATAGTTGAAAAAGCTAGAAAAGATGCTCAGAAGACTGCAGATGAAGAGTCAAAAGATGAATCAAGTGATCCTATGACTCAGAATCAGATTAAAACTGGCAAGAGTAATAGCTACGATGTAAATGAGGATACAGGTGAGATACTTCTTGTCGAAGCAGCTGACAACAATTCTGGAGTAAATGTACCTCCAGCCGAGGATAATGATCCCGATAAGATTGAGAAAGCTATGGCCGAAAGACCATATGGCTATGATTCAGCCTTTGATGTTGTATCTGTAGATGAAGCTCCTGAAGGCGAGCATGTCTATAGAGAACCAGAACCTGATAATGACTCATTTGTTGATCCTTCTAAGTTCGATAAGGAACTTGAGAGAAAGAATCTGAATGCAAAGAATAAGCTACGTGCTATAGCTGAAGCTGATAAGATTGCAGAGACTTCCGAGGATAAGACTGAAGAGATAACAGAAACTATTCAAGAGGTTCAGGAAAGTCTTAAGTCTCTTGGTGTAAATACAGATGGATTTACTGATACAGATGAACCTGTAGATGATACAGCTGTTACCAATGACGATAATGATAACGAGGAACAAGAAGGAAAGTTTGCATTCCTCAGTAAGAGAAAGAAGAATCGTAAGAATCGTCGGGATAGAAAGAAGAAGGAAGCTGAGCAACAAGCTGCTGTAGAGAGTGCTGTAGATGCATTTAAACTAGTTGAAGAAACAGCTGATAACCAGGTTGAGAATATTCCTCTTCAGACTGCTGCTGATACAGCAAATACTGTAAAACCTGTTATAAAGAAGAATAATACACCACAGAAGGTGGCACTTCCAAGTATGGATGACGAGGAAGATGAATAAATAGGAGGACATATTATGTCAGAAGAAAATATCTCAAGGAACTTTATCGAGAATATCATTGATAAAGATCTTGAAGAAGGAAAATATACTAAGATAGTTACTAGGTTTCCGCCAGAACCAAATGGCTATCTTCATATAGGACATGCTAAGTCTATACTTCTTAACTATGGACTTGCCTGTGAATATAATGGACAGTTTAATCTTAGATTTGATGATACTAATCCTACTAAAGAGAAGGAAGAGTTTGTTGATTCTATTATAGAAGATGTTAAGTGGCTTGGTGCTGATTTTAGAGGAGAGGTTCTCTATGCATCTAACTACTTTGATCAGATGTATGAGGCTGCTATAAAGCTTATTAAAAAGGGTAAGGCTTATGTTGATGACCTCTCAGCTGAAGAAATCCGTGAATATAGAGGAACTCTTACAGAGCCAGGTAAGAATAGTCCATTTAGAGATCGTTCCATCGAAGAAAACCTCCAGCTTTTTGAGGATATGAAGGCTGGAAAGTTCGAGGATGGCTCTAAGGTTCTTCGAGCTAAGATAGACATGGCTTCACCTAACATCAATATGCGTGATCCGGTTATCTATCGAATAGCTCGAATGACACATCATAATACAGGTGATAAATGGTGCATTTACCCTATGTATGACTTTGCTCATCCTATTGAGGATGCAATCGAAGGCGTTACACATAGTATCTGTACTCTTGAGTTTGAGGATCATAGACCTCTATATAACTGGGTTGTTGAGGAACTGGAGTATCCATTCCCACCTAAGCAGATTGAGTTCTCAAAGCTCTATCTTACAAATGTTGTTACTGGTAAGAGATATATCAAGAAACTCGTTGAGGATGGAGTAGTTGACGGATGGGATGACCCAAGACTTGTATCCCTTGCAGCTCTTCGTCGTCGTGGATTTACTCCAAGCTCAATTAAGACATTTATGGAGCTGGCTGGTGTATCAAAGTCACAGAGTTCATGCGACTATGCAATGCTTGAATATTGTATTAGAGAAGATCTGAAGCCAGTTGCACCACGTTACATGGGTGTTCTTCGTCCTATAAAGCTTGTTATCGACAATTATCCAGAAGGACAGATTGAAGAGTTTGATATAGAGAATAATGCTGATAATGAGACAAGTGGAACACGTAAGATAACATTTTCACGTGAGCTTTATGTTGAGGCTGATGACTTTATGGAGGAACCTCCTAAGAAATATTTCCGTCTCTTCCCTGGAAATGAAGTAAGACTTAAAGGTGCTTATTTTGTTAAATGTACTGGTTGCGAGAAAGATGCTGATGGAAATGTAACAGTTATCCATGCAACATATGACCCTGAGACTCGTTCCGGAAGCGGATTTGAAGGACGTAAGGTTAAGGGAACTATCCATTGGGTAAATGCTGCAGATTGCCTCGATGCAGAAGTTCGTCTCTATGAGAATCTTATAGATGAAGAAAAGGGTAAGTTAAATGAAGATGGAACCCTTAACTTTAATCCTAATTCACTTGAGATTATTGAGCACGCTAAGCTTGAGAAGGCATCATCTGATCTTAAGCCTGGTGACCATGTACAGTTTATCCGCAATGGATACTTCTGCGTAGATACAAAAGATACAACTGAGACCCACAAGGTCTTCAATAGAGTAGTTGGACTTAAGTCTTCCTACAAACCATCGTAAAAAGCTTGTTGGAGCAATAACTTATTATAGAATCCTAGCTGCTCCGCACTAGCAAATATGAGGAAATTGATATGAACATTAATTACGTACTTGAAAATGTAAAAGATTTCCATCTTAAAGATGTGCTTGAATGTGGACAGTGCTTCCATTTCCAGAGAACGGATATGGGCCTGAATCCAGGAGAGTTTGAATATGATATCGTCTATCGTGACAGGGTTCTTCATATAAAGGAAGAGCCTGACACAGATGGCGTAAAACTTATCTTTGAAAACACTGAGGATTGGGAGTTCCAAACTATCTGGCGTGAATACTTTGATCTTGATAGAGATTATTCAAAGATTAAAGAGAAGATTATCGCAGCTGATCCTAGACTCGAAGAAATAGTTGAAGAAAACAGCGGAATCAGGATTCTTAATCAGGATTTCTTCGAAACTCTCATTTCATTTATCATTTCTCAGAACAAGCAGATTCCACAGATTAAGCAGGTGGTAAATAATCTCTCATCTGAGCTTGGAACAAAGTTTGATGTAACGATGATCAACAGATTCGGTTCGGAGTTTGATGCATTTTTCCCAAATGTTGAACAGCTTCATAACGCCACCGAAGAAGAGGTTAGAGCATCCAAATGTGGATTTAGAGCTCCATATATCAAGGATGCTGCCGAGAAAGTCTATACAGGTGAGATATCAGAGGAAATGCTGCTTCGTATGGATACCGATGAAGCACGTCAGAAACTTATGACTATTCATGGCGTTGGCGAAAAGGTTGCAAACTGCGTTCTTCTTTTTGGACTTGGCAGAACTGAAAGCTTTCCAGTCGATGTTTGGATGAAGCGTATATGCGAATATCTTTACTTTGATGGAGATACTCCAAAACAGGAGATAGAGGCTGCTATGATGGATAAATATGGCGATGTTGCAGGCTATGCACAGCAGTATTTATTCATGTATGGACAAAAACATAGAATTGGTGCAAAAACGTGACATTTGTGAATCACTCACAACTGCCACGTTTTTTTTAAATTAACACTTGATTTTTTATATATATGATGTACAATATACATTGTGTTAGCACTCTGATTAAATGAGTGCTAAATCAGAAAACTATATTCAGTTAGGAGGAATGTAAAATGAATATTAAACCATTAGGTGACAGAGTAGTTCTTAAGGCTGCTGAAAAAGAAGAGAAGACATCTTCAGGAATCATCCTTACAGGAAATGCTCAGGAGAAACCATCATATTCAGAGGTTGTAGCTGTAGGACCTGGAAAGGTTGATGACAACGGTAAACTTATCCCTATGAACGTTGAAGTTGGTCAGAAGGTTATCTTCCAGCAGTATGCAGGTTCAACTGTAAAGATGGGAGAAGAGGAATATACTATAGTATCACAGGACAGCATTCTTGCAGTCGTAGAATAAAATGGAGGCGAATTAAATTATGGCAAAAGAGATTAAGTACGGTGCTGAGGCTAGAAAGGCACTTGAATCTGGAGTAAATCAGCTTGCTGATACAGTTAGAGTAACACTTGGTCCTAAGGGACGTAATGTAGTTCTTGCAAAGTCTTACGGTTCACCACTCATCACTAATGATGGTGTTACAATCGCTAAGGAAATCGAGCTTGAAGATGCATTTGAGAATATGGGTGCTGCAGTAGTTAAGGAAGTAGCTACAAAGACAAATGATGTAGCTGGTGATGGTACTACAACAGCAACAGTTCTTGCACAGGCTATGATCAATGAAGGTATGAAGAACCTCGCTGCAGGTGCTAACCCAATCGTTCTTCGTAAGGGTATGAAGAAGGCTACTGAGAAGGCAGTTGATGCAATCATCAAGATGAGCCAGCCAGTAAATGGTAAGGATCAGATAGCTAAGGTTGCTGCTATATCAGCTGGAGATGAAGAAGTTGGTGAGCTTGTTGCTGACGCTATGGATAAGGTATCAAAGGATGGCGTTATCACAGTAGAAGAGTCTAAGACAATGAAGACAGAGCTTGACCTTGTAGAAGGTATGGAGTTCGATAGAGGTTATGTATCAGCTTACATGTCAACAGATATGGAGAAGATGGTAGCTGAGCTTGATAACCCATATATCCTTATTACAGATAAGAAGATTTCAAATATCCAGGATATCCTTCCAATTCTTGAGGAAATGGTTAAGACTGGTTCTTCACTTCTTATTATCGCTGAGGATGTTGAGGGTGAGGCTCTTACAACACTTATCGTAAATAAGCTTCGTGGTACATTTAATGTAGTAGCTGTTAAGGCTCCTGGTTATGGTGACAGACGTAAGGATATGCTTCAGGATATCGCTATACTTACAGGTGGTACAGTTATTTCATCAGATCTCGGATACGAGCTTAAGGATACAACAGTTGATCAGCTTGGTCAGGCTAAGAGCGTTAAGGTTACTAAGGAGAATACAACAATCGTTGATGGACTTGGTGACAAGACAGCTCTTGAAGAGAGAATTAACCTCATTAAAACACAGATCGCAGATACAAAGTCAGACTTCGATAGAGAGAAGCTTCAGGAAAGACTTGCTAAGCTTGCTGGTGGTGTTGCAGTAGTTAGAGTTGGTGCTGCTACTGAAACAGAAATGAAGGAAGCTAAGCTTCGTCTTGAGGATGCTTTAAATGCTACTCGTGCTGCAGTTGAAGAAGGAATCATCTCTGGTGGTGGTGCTGCTTATGCTCACGCTATCAAGGAAGTAGATGCATTTGCAAACACACTTGAAGGCGATCTTAAGACAGGTGCTAAGATCATCGCTAAGGCTATGGAAGCTCCACTGTTCCATATCGTTGAAAATGCAGGTCTTGAAGGCGCTGTAATCGTTAATAAGGTAAAGGAATCAGACGATAAGATTGGTTTCGATGCTTATAAAGAAGAGTTCGTAGACATGGTATCAGCAGGTATCATTGATCCTGTAAAGGTAACACGTTCAGCACTTCAGAACGCAACATCAATCGCTTCAACACTCCTTACAACAGAGTCAGTTGTAGCAGACATCAAAGAAGATACACCAGCAATGCCAGCTGCCCCTGCAGGCATGGGGGGAATGTACTAGAAAAGGGTATCATCCGTAGATTGAGATAATAATAAAACGGTCACAATCGAGCTTGCTCGTAATTGTGGCCGTTTTTTATTATCTCAAACCAGAATCGTTTGACCTAAGTATGTATGAGGAAAATTTTTACTTTTTGCTTTATTGTTGCGCTTTATCTGTTATAATTCATTTATAAAAAATATTAAGGTGGAACATTATGAATACACAAACTATCAATTTACTTATTACCGAGGCCGAGAAGGCTCGTACTATGGCCTATGCACCATATTCTAACTATCTAGTAGGAGCTGCACTTATAGTTCCTTCTGGAAATATATATACAGGCTGTAATGTAGAAAATGCATCCTATGGTCTTACAGTATGTGCTGAACGTACTGCCATATTTAAAGCAGTAAGCGAAGGACAGCGCCATATAGATGCTATCGCCATAGTCGGAGCTCCTCTTAATGATTCATCCTCTGATTATGCATATCCTTGTGGAGCCTGTCGTCAGGTAATGTCAGAGTTTCTTCCAGCATCCGGCGATATCGACGTAATCGTAGCAAAAAGCACTGAGGATTATAAAATCTTTAAACTATCTGAACTTCTACCTAATTCATTTAATCTATAGAAGTTTCATGAGAGCAGAACACATTCGTAACAAAATGAGTCACTTGTACGTCCGACGTAAAAAGTGACTCATTTTTGAGTCAGTAGATTGAAATATATTTAAAGATGGGGTAAACTAGTAACGTTCGAGTTAAAAGTCTATAACTACTTGATCAAAATGATTAAATATATATAGAAAGGCTAATTTATGGAATTAAAGGATTTTAAAGATAGACTTGGCAGAAACGTTGATGACATCAAGTCTGATATTCTAAAACTTGGCACATATGATATTGAAAAGATTAATAATCTACCTGAGCAGAATGGAGTAGGTCTTGTACTTAGACATAAGAAGACTAAAGCAAGATTCTCAACTGTTCTATGTGATGATGATAACAAAGTATTTGCTATCGGATTCAGAACTCCACCAACTAATTCAAAAGGAATACAGCATATTGTTGAACATACAGTTCTTTGCGGTTCAAAGAAGTATCCTGCAAAGGATCCTTTTGTAGAGCTTGCAAAGGGTTCTCTTAATACATTTCTAAATGCTATGACTTACAGTGATAAGACTGTGTACCCTATAGCAAGTTGTAATGATAAAGACTTCCATAATCTTATGGATGTTTATCTTGATGCAGTATTTAATCCAAATATTTATGCAAGAGAAGAGATATTTAAGCAGGAAGGCTGGCACTATGAACTAGCTGATAAGGATAGTGATCTTATCATAAATGGTGTTGTATATAATGAGATGCGTGGAGTATATTCTTCACCTGATAATGTTGTCTCTAGTTTTATAAATGAAAAAATGTATCCAGATGCTCCTTATGGAGTTGATTCTGGTGGTGATCCTGATGTTATACCTGAGCTTTCTAGAGAAGAATATTTAGATTATCATTCAAACTATTATCATCCATCTAACAGTTTTGTATATCTCTACGGTGATATGGATGTAGTTGATACTTTAAACTATATAGATAAGGATTATCTAAGCGGATATGATTACTTATATGTTCCTTCAGAGATTCCGCTCCAGCCTTCATTTGATAAGAAGATGGATTATACCTGCAAATATTCTATCACAGAAGAAGAAGCAGAAGATTCAAAGCCTATTGTTACTTATAATGTTGTAACAGGTGTTACTACAGATAAGTATATGAGTAAAGCCTTGGATATTCTTCAGTATATTCTTGTTGACTGCCCAGGAGCTCCTCTTAAGCAGGCTATTATTGATTCAGGAATATGCTCAAATGTTGAATCTCTCTTCGATAATACTATGCAGCAGCCTCTATTCACTATAGTTGGTAGAGACATGGATAGAGAAGATGCTCCGAAGTTTGAAGAGTTAATAGAGACTGAACTTAGAAGATATGTAGAAGAAGGACTTGATAAGGAAGCATTAGAGGCAGCTCTTAACTTAAATGAATTTAAGAACAAAGAAGGAGCTACAGGCCGTTATCCAAAGGGTCTTCTTCTTGGACTCAGTGATTTTAGCGGCTGGCTCTATGATGATGAACTTGCTCAGAATACACTTACTATGCAGCCTGTATATGATTACCTTAGAGAAGGAATCAGTAAGAATCATTTAAATCCTGAGGATACATCTAAGGGTTACTTCGAGGCACTTATAGAGGAACTACTTCTGAATAATAATCATAAGTCCCTCATTATTGGAGAACCTGAAGTCGGTCTAAATACTGAGAAGGATAATGCTCTAAAAGAAAAACTCGCTAAATATAAGAGTAGTCTATCTGATGAAGATATTGAAGCAATCGTTAAGGATACAGCTCATTTAAAGGATTATCAGACTGAGCCATCAACACCTGAAGAGCTTGCAACCATTCCGCTCCTCAGTATTGAAGATATTAATCCTAAATGTAGAGCTCTCTATAATAGAGAAACAAGCGTTGCAGGAACTAAGGTAATCGCACATGACATATTTACAAATGGTATAACATACCTTAGCTTATGCTTCGATATAAATGATGCTTCCTTTGAAGATCTTCCAAAGATTTCATTTATCACAGATCTTCTTACATATGTAGATACAGATAAATATACTTATAATGAACTGTCTAAGAAGATTGATCTAAGCACAGGTGGACTGGGCGTACATCCGGTTGATATGTTCAGACTAAGTAAGGACAGCAGCAGTATAATATCAGTTAGACTTAAAACCTTCGATGACAAGGTTAAGGATGGAATGGAGCTTGTGAAGGAGATTATCACAAAGTCCCATGTAACTGATAAGAAGCGAATCAAAGAAGTGGCTGCTGAGATTAATTCTACAAGTAAGCTTAGTATGCTTGAGAGTGGTCATCTTACAGCTAGAGGAAGAGCACTTTCATATATTGATCGTCATTCTAAGATAATGGATGCTATAGATGGTCTGGATTACTTTAGATTTATAGATGATCTGGATAAGAACTTTGATAATGTGATTGATGATCTTGTAAAGGATCTTGATAGATTATATAAATGGATGTTTAGAAAAGACGGTCTTATAATCTCTTATACATCTGATAAGCCTGAGAATGTGCTTGAACAGCCTCTTAGAGATCTTCTTGAGGGACTAAGTGATGAGAAGCTCTCTGACACTAAGATAAATGTACCTATGGAGATTAAGAATGAAGGATTTAAGACTGCTTCAAAGGTTCAGTATGATGCTGTTGTATCAAACTTTATAGATGCAGGTCTTGAATATTCTGGAGCACTTAATGTTCTTAAGACAATCCTTTCATATGATTATTTATGGATAAATGTCAGAGTAAAGGGCGGAGCATACGGAGCAATGTGTGACTTCGGTGTATCCGGTAATTCATTCTTTGTATCCTATAGAGATCCAAATCTTCGTGAGACTTATGATATATATAGAAAAGCTACTGAATATGTTGAGAACTTTGACTGCTCAGATAGAGATATGATTAAGTATATTATAGGAACTATCTCTAACAGTGATGCTCCACTTAATCCATCACAGCTGGGTTCTGCTTCATTTACAACTTATATATCTGAACTTACTGAAGAAATGCGTCAGAAGTACAGAGATGAGATTCTTTCGACAACACAGGAGACAATCAGAACTCTTGCACCGATCATTAAGAATCTTTCGGAGAGCAATGTAGTCTGTACAGTGGGTTCTGAAGAAAAGGTTACAGAAGCTTCTGATTTATTTAAGACAACAACAAAGCTTATATAGAATTATTAAGGATAAAGATATTGGATAACGAACAGAAAAATATAGAAGAACAAGATAAACTTAAATCGGGTTTTGTGGCAATACTTGGCCGTCCTAATGTTGGTAAATCAACCTTGATGAATCACCTTATAGGCATGAAGATTGCTGCAGTATCTAAGAGGGCTCAGACTACAAGAAAGAGAATACAGACTGTTTACACAGATGATAGAGGTCAAATCATCTTTCTTGATACACCAGGCGTAAATAAAGCTGAGACTAAGCTTGGTGAGTTTATGCTAGACAGTGCAACTGAGACTCTTAAGACAGCCGATATGATCATGTGGATCATAGAGCCTTCCAACTACATCGGAATGGGTGAGAAGAGTATAGTAGAAATGATAAGCAAAGTTCCATCTATACCTCTTGCTCTCGTAATAAATAAATGCGATACAGCTACGGATGATGTTATAGACGGTACTGAGAAGCTATATTCTGATTACTTATCAGAGTCAGGTGTTAATCTAACTAAAGTATTTAGAGTATCAGCTACAGAGGGAACTGGACAGGATAGTCTAATGTCTGGTATCTATGATATACTTCCATATGGACCTATGTATTTCGATGAGGATACAGTAACAGACGAAACCGAAAGAGAGATTGCTGCCGAGTTCATTCGTGAGAAATGTCTACGTAATCTTGATAAAGAGATTCCTCACGGTATAGCAGTCGTAATAGATAAAATGCGTGAAAGGCCTGATGGCAGTCTGGTGGATATAGAAGCTACTATAATCTGCGAAAAAGAAAGTCATAAGGGAATCATTATCGGTAAGAAGGGCGCTATGCTCAAGAAGATCGGCATTCAGTCTCGTAAAAGCATTGAAGAAATGCTGGGTATTCAAGTAAATCTTAGATTATGGGTTAAGGTTCGTCCAGATTGGCGTAACAAGACCTCCTATATGTCAGAATACGGTTACAAAAAATAAGAATATGTATGATACTATCGAAGCTCTAGGAATAGTCCTGGACACATCATTAATTAAAGAGTATGACAAAAGACTTGTGATCCTTACAGAAAAACTGGGAAGGATCACAGTTTTTGCTAATGGCGCCCGTCGTAAGAACTCCCAGCTTACAGCAGTCAGCCAGAAGTTTGTCATGGCTTCATTTAAGCTTCGTCCAAGTAGTCAGAATACATATACCCTCATAAGTGCAGAGATAATGAATACATTTATCGATCTCTCTTATGATATTGAAAAGATGGCCTACGCTTCGTATGTATCTGAAGTTGCTGGATATTTTACAAGAGATGGTATACCAGCTGTGGATGAACTGAATCTAATATATATCACATATAAAACTATAATCAGTGAACAGATTCCGCTTAAGCTTATTAAGTCAACCTTTGAATGTAAGCTTCTTGATATAGAAGGAATCTTTTCGAAGGATGAACTGATTAGAGTTGCTAAGCCAAGAAATGTATCACAGGATGCTTCATTTGTAATAGATTATATACTCAGTCGAGATATTGCAGAAACCTACAGTTTTAAAGTGTCTGACAGAGTGATAGATGAGGTAGAAGAGATAATTACAAAATATCTAAAAACTCAGTGTGATAAGAACTTTAAATCCCTTGATATTCTTGACACTTTGTTATAGAATAAGAAATCGTTGTAATTAACATAAGAAAACAAGGAAAGATTATGAAAGCATTAAAAATTAAAAAACTAGGTTTAATTCTACTAAGTACACTTATGTGTTTTTCACTTCTTGGATGTTCATGGAAGAAGAAAGATACGACTGAAGAGGAGGAATATGTAAGACCTTCTACAATAGGCGACGTTACCGAAACAACTTTAAAGATTAATCCAAATGGAACTCTCACTGAGATTGCTTGTGAGGATTTCTCTGGAACAGATATAGATATAAATGGAGTAGAAAGCTTCATAAATGATGAGATTAATTCATTTAATGATGAAGCAGGAGTAAGTAAGATATCTCTTATAGAGTATCAGGAACAGGACGGAGTAGTTAAAACAGCAATTCAGTATAGTGATATAGCTTCATATAATTCATTTAATATGATGGATATAACACTTGCTTTATATGATTCATCAGAAGCTGATGAGATATTAAAAGAAGAACTTGCAAGTGCTCAAGATGCTACACCTGTTGTACAGACAGCACCAGAGGATATAAATGAAGAAGAACTTCTTGAGGCTGGATACAGTATGGAAGATATAGAAGAGATCGAATCTGGTTCTATGGATCTTGAGGGTACTGCTACTGAGACAGATGCTATAGCTACATTTACAGATGCTGCAACTCTTAGTACAGTTAATTCTGATGAGATAGAAGGTGCTAGTTATATGATGCTTATCACTGATGAGCCTTATGTATATTCAGTAAATGGTGGTAAGATTCTTTACTATAATAAGCATGCAGAACTTGTTGATTCATCAACTATTAAAGCTGATGGAATTGGAAAAACTATCGTAATATACGAGTTTAATTACTAAAATAAGACATAGCAATATGTTTGAGGTATAAGGAGGAATATATGGAAAAATCAGAGAAGACAATGGAGAAGATCATATCTCTTGCAAAGACTAGAGGTTTTGTATATCCAGGTTCTGAGATCTACGGAGGTCTCGCAAATACATGGGATTATGGTAATCTCGGCGTTGAGCTTAAGAATAATGTAAAGAAAGCTTGGTGGAAGAAGTTCATTCAGGAATGTCCATATAACGTTGGTGTAGATACTGCCATCCTTATGAACCCTCAGACATGGGTTGCTTCAGGACATCTTGGTAGCTTCTCAGATCCTCTTATGGATTGTAAGGAATGTCACGAGAGATTTAGAGCTGATCAGGTAATCGAGGCATTTGC
Source organism: uncultured Lachnospiraceae bacterium (assembly GCA_902760415.1). Taxonomy (GTDB): domain Bacteria; phylum Bacillota; class Clostridia; order Lachnospirales; family Lachnospiraceae; genus Eubacterium_Q. The sequence continues at coordinate 1,218 of CACWGK010000026.1, read as the reverse complement.
TGCTGAGAATGGTATCGAGCTTACATCATCAGTTGATGGTTGGACAAATGAGGAGATGGAAAAGTTCATCGAAAATCATAATGTTCCATGTCCATCATGTGGTAAGCATAATTTCACAGGAATTCGTCAATTTAACCTTATGTTCAAGACATTCCAGGGTGTTACTGAGGATGCTAAGAATACAGTATATCTTCGTCCGGAGACAGCACAGGGTATCTTCGTTAACTTCAAGAATGTTCAGAGAACATCACGTAAGAAGGTTCCTTTCGGTATAGGTCAGGTTGGTAAGTCATTTAGAAATGAGATTACTCCTGGTAACTTTACTTTCAGAACTCGTGAGTTTGAGCAGATGGAGCTTGAGTTCTTCTGCAAGCCTGGTACACAGACAGAGTGGTTTGAATATTGGAGAAAGTTCTGCTTCGAGTGGCTTCTTAACCTTGGAATCAAGGAAGAAAATCTACGACTTCGTGACCATGATCAGGAAGAGCTTTCATTCTACTCAGATCATACAACAGATATTGAGTACGCATTCCCATTCACTGATTGGGGTGAGCTTTGGGGTATCGCATCTCGTACAGATTATGACCTTACACAACATCAGAATACATCTGGTGAGCCTATGGAATACTTCGATGATGAGTTAAATGAGAAGTATATCCCATACGTAGTTGAGCCATCACTTGGTGCTGACCGTGTAACTCTTGCTTTCCTTTGTGAAGCATATGATGAGGAAGTGCTCGATGCAGAGAAGAATGATGTTCGTACAGTTCTTCATTTCCATCCAGCAATCGCTCCTGTAAAGATTGGTGTATTCCCACTTTCTAAGAAGTTAAATGAAGGTGCTGAGAAGGTTTATGCTGAACTTAGTAAGTACTGGAACTGTGAGTATGATGACAGAGGCGCTATAGGTAAGAGATATCGTCGTCAGGATGAGATTGGTACACCATACTGCATCACATATGACTTTGATTCTGAAGAGGATGGAGCAGTTACAGTTCGTGACCGTGATTCTATGGAGCAGGAGAGAGTTAAGATCGAAGATCTTAAGGCTTATTTTGAAGAAAAACTTGCATTTTAATTAGCTGAATACCAAGGCCCTCAGATTAATATCTGAGGGCCTTCAGACTGTAGACAAAGTCAGGGGCATCGCCCCTGATTTTTCTATGTCAAAAGGCTGAAACCCCTTATATTTACTGGCTTTAGCGGCCTTTTTATGGT
>CACWGK010000025.1 GCA_902760415.1 uncultured Lachnospiraceae bacterium | reverse complement strand
ATTGCGTTTTTTCTTCTGCTGCCCTGATGTTATCCCAACGATTTGTTCTCTTGGCATCAGTCGGCAGCCAAAGATAGCAAGCTTCATTCTGAGTGTTGGCACGATGAGCACCTTTCTTCTATTGAACATCTGCTTGATAGCATAATCGACGCAGTACTTCGCTGATATTCCAGGAAGGGCGAACTCTACATTTGCAACATCGTTAAATGATGTATCCACCGGACCAGGACAAAGAGCGCCAACATATATCTCGCTGCCCTCTTCCTTCAGCTCGCGAGCAACCGCCTGCGTGAGGCTAGTTACATACGCCTTGGTGGCATAGTAGGTTGCCATATATGGACCTGCCGGGAAGAGTCCTGCTGACGAAGCTACATTCAGGATGTAGCCGCCTGTCACTTTAGAAGACTTCATGCGTTGGAGCATCATTTTCATGAGAAGATGCATAGCAGTAACATTAACGTCTATCATGCTGAGATCTTTATTGGCGTCCGTCTCATAGAATCTTCCGCAATCGCCGAAGCCGGCGTTATTGATAAATACATCTATGCTGAGTCCGATAGTCTCAGTCACTACTCTAACGCACTCATCGCGCTGGCTGAGATCCGCCGCGATAATGATGCTGTCAGTCTTTATAGCCTTCTGCACAGTCTCGAGCTTGTCTCTTCTTCTCGCCACAAGAATCAACTTGTATCCTCTCTCTGATAGTTGCTTTGCAAACTCGAACCCCAGCCCACTGCTGGCGCCTGTTACTAATGCGTATGTGTCCTTCATCTATTTCTCCTTAGCGTAAAAAACCGAAACGCCCAGTTTCCGGGCGTTTCGAGAGTTTTGATTCTATTCTGGTTTTGATTATTCTGCATCTGATGATGATGCATCTTCTTCTACATCCATATCGAGATACTTTGCAGAAAGCTCTGATACTGTACCGTTATCGAGCATCTTCTGAATCGATGCATTTATCTGGTTAAGAAGTTCTGTGTTACCCTTCTTTACAGCGATTGCATATTCCTCTGCCTCAAATGCAGCTGGATCTTCAACTATCTTAAGACCTTCGTTATCACCAACGAACTTCTGAGCTGTTGCTGAGTCGATAACTACAACATCACATTTACCATTTACGAGTTCAAGTACAGCTTCTGTACCCTTCTTAAATGCTTCGTAGCTGTATCCAAGATCCTTTACACAGGTTTCTCCTGTGTAACCCTGGATAACAACAATCTTCTTGTCTTTCATATCTTCTGCTGTCTTGATGTCGCTGTCTTCCTTAACGATCATAACCTGTGTAGCTGTGTAGTATGGAGTTGAGAAGTCATAAGCTTCCTTTCTCTCATCTGTTACAGTCATACCTGCGATAACTGCATCAACCTGACCGTTATCAAGTGCAAGAAGGAGTGAATCGAACTCCATGTTGTTGATCTTAGCTTCCTTACCCATGTCATCGCCAATCTGCTTAGCGATTGCCATATCGATACCATCGAACTCACCGATTGTACCCTGTGCTGTTACATACTCAAATGGTGGGAACTCTGCATTTGTTCCAAATGTAATAGTCTCCTTTGCAGCTGATTCGCCTGAACCAGTTGCAGCATCTTCCTTGCTTCCACAAGCAGCTGCTGAAAGCATCATGACACCTGCAAGTGCAAGAGCTGTAAGCTTCTTCATTTTCTTCATAATTTTTCTCCTTTAGATATATGTATATTTTGAAAAAAGTGTTTACTGATTTAAAATCTTTCTAGAGTACCTTACTGAGGAACTCTTTTGTACGCTCATTCTTCGGACTGTCGAAGATTTCTGCAGGCGTACCGCGTTCGATAATCTGGCCATCATCCATAAAGAGGATTCTGGTACCAACCTCACGGGCAAATCCCATCTCATGAGTTACAACAATCATAGTCATACCACTCTTCGCAAGGTTCTTCATAACCTCGAGAACTTCTCCTACCATTTCTGGATCAAGCGCTGAAGTCGGCTCATCGAAAAGCATTATCTCTGGCTCCATAGCAAGTGCTCTGGCTATCGCAATTCTTTGCTGCTGTCCACCAGAAAGCGACTTTGGATATGCATCTGCCTTATCCTCGAGACCTACAATCTGTAAGAGTTCATTTGCCTTGCTATCAGCCTCGCTCTTTGTCATCTTCTTAAGCTTCACAGGAGCTAGTGTTATATTTTTCTTCACTGTAAGGTGTGGGAACAGATTGAAATGCTGAAATACCATTCCCATCTTCTGACGAACGTGATTCTTGTTGACGCCGTGCGCATTTATCTGCTGGTCATCAATCCATATCTCACCTTCATTTGGTTTTTCAAGAAGGTTTAGGCATCGTAAGAATGTGCTCTTACCGGAACCAGATGGTCCGATAACAACCACAACCTCACCTTCCTCTATATTTTCATTTAACCCTTTTAAGATTTCATTTCCATTGAAACTCTTATGGAGATTATTTACCTTGATCATATCTTATACCTGCAATCAGACTATTAACGTTTATCAGACTTGCGGAGACGCTTTTCTGCCAGACCAAGCAGCAGCGTAAGTATCTTAATAAGTGTAAAGTATATTATCGCTGTGGCAAGAAGTGGCATAAATGCTTCGTATGTCGCACTCTTTATAAAGTCACCGGCTTTCTGGATATCCACGAGACCAACATATCCGACGATGGCGGTCTCCTTGATAAGTGTTATGAACTCGTTACACATAGCTGGGAAGATATTCTTAACAGCCTGAGGAACGATAATCTCTTTCATTGTCTGCCATTTGCTGAGACCCAGAGATCTACCAGCCTCGGTCTGTCCCTTATCTATGGACAGGATACCCGCACGGATAATCTCGGACACATACGCACCGGAGTTAATGGAAAATGCGATTGCCGCTATGATCCATTTTGGCCAGTCGATGTTCGCAAATACGACGAAATATATGATCATCAGCTGAGTTACTGATGGGGTTCCACGGATTACATCCGTGTAAACCTTACCAATAACATTTAGCACTTTATTCTTCGAAAGGTTGCAAAGCGCTATCAGAAATCCGATAAGGAGTCCCAATACCGCAGCTAATAATGCCACCTGTATAGTGACAAGTATTCCGCTAAGCAGAAGCATATAGCGGTCATCTCTTATAAAACATTTCTCAAACTTGTCGGCAAAATCCGCCAACACCAATCCGTTAATAATCATAATCTACCTTTCGAATGAGTCACTTTTTACGTCCGACGTAAAGGTGACTCAAAAATGAGTCAGCATTTACGTCGGACGTGGAAGTGACTCATTTTATTTGCAGGCACCACTCGCATCTACGTAGTAACCATCAATTGTCTTGTTGGTAGCCATATATCCATCACCTTCGAAATAGTACCATGTACCATTTATCTTCTGCCACGAGTTCTTTGCATACCAGCCACTCTCATCGCTGAACCACCAGCCAGAACCATTTGAGTTCCAAGAACCCATGTACTGATATGTCCATGCTCCATCGCTGCTGAGCCAGCATCCACCACGCCACTCATTTGTAGCAAGATATCCGCTGCCATCAAAGTAATACCATTTACCATCTATCAGCTGCCAGCAGTTTGATGGATACCAACCAGTTGTATCCTGATACCACCAGCCCTTTGAATTACATCTCCATGAACCTGTTCCTTCGTATGTCCATGAACCGTCACTACCTAACCAGTAGCCGCCAACCCACTGAGACTTCAGAAGCTTACCAGAATCATCGAGGTAGTACCACGTTGAACCATCCTGGATCCAACCTGTTGCATACTGACCATTTCCAGTAACATAGTATGTATCACTGCCGATTGTTACCCAACCGAGCTTAAGCTTTCCATCTGAACCGAAGTTGTAGCCTATGCCATCCAGCACCTTAATTCCGGTAGCCATTAAACCATCTTCGATATAGTACCAGTCACCATTGCTGTTGTACCAACCATTATGACCCTTACCGTCTGCATCGAAGAAGTACCATTTTCCATCTATAAGAGCCCATCCGATAGCTGGTGCACCTTCAGGCTGATCACCATTATCTACTGGACGAAGATATACGCGGCGTCCTTCGTATGTCTGGAAGCCATGCTGCATGATACCATTATCATCAAAGAGGTAAAGTCTGCCGTTAATTGTGTTCCAGCCAATTGCATTTGTACCATCAGCCTTTAAGAATACCCAGTCATAAGTTGACCAGTTCTTCCACCACTTGTACCAACGACCTTCCTTAGCATTCCATTTCCATGCTGCAGGGGCGCCTGCATATGTAATACCTGTATATCTTGAAACACTTACCACTTCACTACTTACTTCTGTCTCGTAGTAATCTCTGATTACTTCATAATCTTCATTCTGAGTATCTACGATTGGCTCACCGCCGTCGACAGGTGTTGTAGTTGTTGTAGTCTTTGTTACTTTATATATCTTGTTGTAATGCTTCGTAGTCTGATAATCGCTTGTGAGCTGATACTCCTCGACCCCCTCATCAAGCTCGCCAATTGCAGAGGTCTTAAAGCTAAGTGAACCAGTCATATCCTGAACGATAGCCTGCATTCCCTTCTGATCAACTGTTCTATAGAGGGTAGTTCCCTTCTTCTTCATATAGTTATAGAAAGGTGAATAAGAACTCAGGTCATTATTCTCAGTAGTGATAATTGCATACTTTGTGTTAAATGTATCAATCAGCTCTTTACTTGTCGAAGCAGTAAATCCATGGTGACCAATCTTTACTGCAGTTGGAGTACCATGATCTGCAACGATAGCCTTAGCAAGCTTCTGCTCAATAGTGTCATATACATCGATATCAGCAAGAAGAACCGTCTTAGTGCCAGCCTTCTCAACATATGTAACTATTGAGTTAGCATTTTCATCTTTATTTGATCTGGAAATGAGATTATACAGCGATATATCAAAGTCCCCAAACTTGAAGCTGATATAATCATCAGTATTGTCTGCTGCAGTACCACCATTTGAGTAAGCAGCACCAATCTTTGACATAGCTGTTTTATCAGTCTTGTTAACAAGCAGCTTGTTAGTCTTTGACATAGCATTCTCAGCAGCAGTGTAGTAAGCGCCACTGTTCCAGCCCTTAGCATCCTCCTCAGTATTTGGAGTATAAGACTTATAGATATATGTTGTATTCTCATCTACAAGAGTAAATCTTGGATAATCCTTTGTGTCTGTCACAGGATCACTTACAGTAGGAGCCTCAGGATCAGCTTCCTTAATAGCTGCAAGTTCTTCTTCATTTGATACTGCACCTGCTGGCTTACCATCCACATAATAATTCAGCGTATTATTTGCAGTATCTGCTGTACTAGTAACAGTTGTAGTCTTGGTTCCATATACATTTTCCATCTCCTGAACGATATCCGGAATACCGCCCAAATGATCCGAATGACTGTGAGTCGCTACAACGAAGTCAAGATGCTCTACTCCAAGAGCCTCCATATAATCAAGGACTATCTTACCTGATGCAGAAGCTCCAACGGCCTTATGAGGATGCTGTGAAGTATCCCCCAGCTTGTTAGATGCATCAATAAGTCCGTAATGACCATTACTCTCGATAAGGATAGCATCACTTGTATAGTCGCCTACTCCATCATCAAGGTTAATATAATGTATTCTATCTGAGGTTGTATCCTTAATACCCTCAGCAGTTCTCTCATTTTCTCTTGTATACCCTGCCGCAGGATCGTTAAATTCTACTTCTGTCTTCTTAACCTGACCCTTGTCATCCTTTTCTATAGTAGCTGTGTAAGAAACTTCTACTGTAGGCTCAACAGGCTGTGGAGTCTCTCCACCTCCGCCTTCGCCTTCACCTTGATCAGGTTCCTGAGACTGAAGTGTTACGCCCTTTGCTTTCTTAAGCTGTACCTTCTGCTCACTCTGCTCTGACTGCTGGTTAGTTTGCATAGCAGGCTTAGCATCAGTACTTGTAGCATACACATTATCCTTTACAGTTTCTTTACTTGTCTTTGCAAATGAATCTACTGGGTTCACTAAACTAAGTATCATCATAGTTGCAAGAGCACCAGAAAAAACACGTCTCATAATAAAACTCTCCATCTAGCAATAATTTACTGTCATTATTCTACGTGGTTTCCATAATATCCCACGTTAAAGTTTGATTTTACAATGAATCATAGCTTATTTCAAGTATTTTCTTGATTATTCAACTCTGATGTTTTCTTGATTCCACAACTCTGCTATAATCGAGAAAAAGTCATTTTGATAAATATAATATTCAAACAATTAATTAGGAGACCGGATTATGAAGGTTGTATTTGCAATTGATTCGATGAAAGGCTCTCTTTCATCTATGGAATGCGGAAAAGCAGCCGCTCAGGGACTACTCCGAGCTATCCCTGACGCTGAGTACGAAGTTCGACCACTGGCCGACGGCGGCGAAGGCACCGTACAAGCCGTAACTACAGGATGCGGCGGAACATTTAGAGAGATAAATGTTATGAACCCACTTGGCAAAACCATAAGGGCAATGTACGGCATTATCGAAAATCCGAACAAGACTGCAATCATTGAGATATCCGCAGCAGCTGGACTTACACTCATACCTGCTGTAGATAGAGATCCTATCAAAACCACGACTTACGGCGTAGGACAAATGATTCTAGACGCCCTGGAGCAGGGTTGCAGACATTTTATTATAGGACTCGGAGGAAGCGCTACCAACGACGCTGGAATCGGTATGCTTCAGGCCCTTGGAGCCTACTTCTATGACTCTTCAGGAAAGCTGCTCACTGGCGACAATGGTTATCTCACAGGAGGCGACCTGGAGTTTGTTGACAAGGTGAATCCTGAATTCATAAACCCACTTATCTGTGAATGTACATTCAGAATAGCCTGCGATGTCAATAATCCACTATATGGTCCGAGAGGAGCTTCCAGAGTATTCGGTCCACAGAAGGGACTCTTTGATTCAGAGATTGAAGCCACAGACAAATGGATGGAGCGATTTGCCAAGATATCAAATGAAGTGCTTAATAAAAACATAGATCCAGAAACACCTGGATGTGGTGCTGCCGGAGGACTAGGCTTCAGCTTCAAGTATTATCTTGGAGGAGAACTTGAGCCAGGAAATAGAATAGTAATAGAAGAGACCAATCTCAAGAATTATATAAGCGATGCTGATATCGTAGTTACCGGTGAGGGAATGCTCGACGCTCAGACAGCCATGGGTAAAGCACCACTTGGTATCGCCCATATCGCAAAGGTATTCAACAAGCCAGTCATTGCAATAGTTGGTTCCGTGGCAGCTTCTTTTGACGGAGATGAGATTCCTGATATTGATGCATATTTCCCTATAATGAGACGCCCTGCCTCTATTGAACAAGCTATGGATCCCGCAGCTGCGCGTGTCAACATAGCTGCTACATCCGAACAGATTTTCCGACTACTAAGTAAGATAAAGCATTAAGAAATGATATAATAAGCCAAAAAGCGGCACCCTTTCCCATCCGGAAAAGGGTGCCTTTTTCGAGGATATCCCATAACAAACTTTTCTATCTACTTACTCCGTCTGCTCCAATCCAACAACCATCTATGTATTTATTGGTCACCATATAACCCTGTCCATCAAAGTAGTACCAATCTCCATCTATCTTCTGCCAGGAGTTCACTACATACCAGCCGCTCTCATCGCCAAAATACCAGCCTCTCGAGTCACTTCCCCAGGAACCAACTGGAGCATAAGTCCATGTTCCATCGCCACTTATATAGTAGCCGTCAACCCATTCATTTGCGGCCATATAACCATCTTTATTAAAGTAGTAATAGCTTCCATCAACCTTCTGCCATATAGAAGTTGGATACCATCCAGAGCTATCCATCATCCACCAACCAGATGCATTCTTGTACCATCCGATTGTAGCGCTGTAGCTCTGCGTTCCATCAGCACTATACCATCTTCCATCTCTCCACTCATTGCAGAATGCCGGCTGACTCGCAGCATCAGTAGCAGATGTCGTATCATTTGCAGCACTTGCAGATGTACCATTTGGAGTAGCTATAGAAGTCTGAGCTGTTACTTCAGGAGCTGAAGTTACTTCCTTGGAACTATCACTAGTTACTGTATCAGGAATAGCAACTGGTTCAGGAACTACAATATCATCCTGTTCTGTTACTGAATCCTTCGGATTATCCTGGTTAGCAGTACTACTTGACTTCGAACTATTACCCTTATTCGATCCATTTCCTGACTTCGAACTATTATTTGACTTAGATCCATTACCATTCTTCGAACCATTATTTGACTTTGAACCATTGTCCCTAGCCGAACTATTGTTCTTTGCAGCCTGTGTAGTATCCTGACTATCTGAACCTTCAACTACTTTAGCTTTACCAGAATCCGTTTCAACATTAGTTTCTTTCTCGTCATTCGAGATAACCGGCCTTACATAATCATTTGTTGCTCTAGGATAAAACTCCGGACGTGCGATAATGTGTACCCTTGTACCCGCATCCTTAGCCGCGATATTCTCATCAGAAAGGTCCAGATATTTATCTGAACTAACCGAGCCCGCATCATTCCATGTAGGATCAGTCGCATACCACGAACCATCATCCAACTTCGTCTTTATCCAGCAATGCGTATCACTGATCGGAGCAACCGTCTTCACTCCTATAGAGTTAAGTATGGCCGATGTTGCAAGCGCATACCCGTTGCACACGCTCCTCTTACATTCAAACACACTGTAAATACTCTGATGATACTCTGAATCAAGGTCATATGTTGTCATCTCACATACTAAGTCGTTGGCAATATCCTCTTTAATATAACTTGTTATAGACTCATCACTGTAGTTTTGTTCAACATAATCATTTATCTTCTCTCCGCATTCATCTATCCTGCTAAAAATGATATCTGACCATGTAGATCTTACCTCCCCATATACGAATCGTGGATAAACCTGAAGATATATTCCTGTAATATCACCTGTATCGGAATCTTCTGCATAGTAATATGTCGAAGAATCCACAAAGTAATACTGAGGATTTTCTCTTTCAAATACCGCAAGTAACATCGTGAGATCATTTACATCCCCCGCATTATTAGAGTTATACCCCTCAACGCGAAGCATATCTAACAGAAAACCACATCCCTCCACTTCTCTTACGTCAGTGTCGGTAGTAAGATATCTGTCGCACAACATTACAAGCTGGTCATATAATTCCATCTGGGATTCGTTTAGGACACCACTTTCATAGCTATATCTGTAACCATACTTATTATATCTGGCAGCAGAGTTTTCCTCGGCCTGCACATTGAGACCTATGCTGCCGAAAGAAAAGCCAACCGTCAAAGTGGCTGTTAGAGAGTAGCAAAATGCTCTTTTTAATTTGTTAGAAACTCGAGAATGAAGCATAAGCAACCTCCCTTCAACTAACACGTTAAAACTACAGAAACATTAATCAACTACACTCCTATTATACCAAAATCCAACTACCTAAATAAACGGCATTACTGTTAAAGATTAACAGAATTCTTTGTATAATTTGCACAAACTTTTTCTAATTTGATGTAGTTTGTTATTGATTTTGACGATAAAATGTGAAAAATTTCAATTTTCTGTCATGTGACAGAACTCCCATTTCTTGAACATAAAAAAAGAGCACCGCTTACACGCGATGCTCTATATAAAACATATGTCAAATGAAATAATTACTTCTCAGCTGTACCCTGTCCAGCGAACTTGATTGGGTTAAGCTTGATGCCAGGACCCATAGTTGAAGTAATTGTAACACTCTTAAGGTATGTACCCTTTGCACTTGCTGGCTTAGCCTTAACAACTGCATCCATGAGTGCCTTATAGTTGTCAGCGATCTGCTCAGCTGTGAAAGAAGCCTTTCCAACTGGAACGTGAATGATGTTAGCCTTATCAAGTCTGTACTCGATCTTACCAGCCTTAACATCAGCGATAGCCTTAACAACATCAGGTGTAACTGTACCAGCCTTTGGATTTGGCATAAGTCCCTTAGGACCAAGTACACGTCCAAGACGTCCAACAACACCCATCATATCAGGTGTAGCGATAACTACATCGAAGTCAAGCCAACCTTCATTCTGAATCTTTGGAATGAGTTCCTCACCACCAGCATAATCAGCGCCGTTAGCAAGTGCTTCGTCAACCTTATCTCCCTTGGCAAATACGAGAACCTTAACTTCCTTACCAGTTCCGTGTGGCAGAACAACTGCACCACGAACCTGCTGGTCTGCGTGACGTCCATCTACACCAAGCTTTAAATGAGCCTCGATTGTCTCATCGAACTTTGAGCTAGCTGTCTTCTTGATTAATTCTGCTGCTTCTGCAAGGTCGTAAAGCTTAGCCTTATCAACAAGCTTTGCAGCCTCTATATATCTCTTACCTTTTTTCATCTTCATTACCTCCGATATTAGTCAACTACTTCGATGCCCATAGAGCGAGCTGTACCAGCTATCATGCTCATTGCAGACTCGAGTGATGCAGCATTCAGGTCAGGCATCTTTGTATTAGCAATCTCCTCAACCTGTGCCTTTGTAATCTTTCCTACCTTCTTCTTGTTAGGCTCACCAGAAGCCTTAGCAAGACCAGCTGCCTTCTTAATAAGAACTGCTGCAGGTGGAGTCTTGGTAATAAAGCTGAAAGAACTATCAGCATAAACTGTGATAACTACAGGGATGATCATATCACCCTTATCAGCTGTTCTATCGTTAAACTGCTTTGTGAAGTCTACGATATTAACACCATGCTGACCAAGTGCTGGTCCAACAGGTGGTGCTGGAGTTGCCTTTCCTGCAGGTATCTGTAACTTAATGTAACCTTTGACTTTCTTAGCCATTTCTAATTCCTCCTCTCGTGGTAAATCGCGGAAACCATAATATTTGTTTCCTTCCACTATCTATAAATGTTCCAGGTTAAAGAACAAATATAGTTATATGTAACTGGATTACCAGTTAGATATCTAACAAAATCTTCTATCTATAGAAGATTACTTAAGCTTCTGAATCTCAGCGAGATTAATCTCAACATCTGTTGAACGTCCAAAGAGATCAATATCCATAGTAACTGTCTGCTTTGTACGGTTGATGGTCTTAATGCCGCCCTCTGATCCAGCCCAAGGTCCTGATATAACCTTGATTCTGTCGCCGATTTCAACATCAATCTTGATCTCACTCATCTTGACACCAAGTCTAGCCATCTCTGCGTCTGATAGTGGAACTGGTTCTGATCCAGGTCCAACGAAGCCTGTAACGCCACGTGTATTACGTACTACGTACCATGTGACATCATTTTTAATCATATGAACAAGAACATATCCAGGGAAAAGTTTCTTGGATATAGTCTTCTTGGTACCCTTCTTGGTTGTTTCAGTAACATCCTGTGTAGGAACCATAACTTCGAACATCTGATCTTCGAGTCTTCTGTTCTCGATAGTCTTCATGATGTCCTTCTTAACCTTTTCCTCATAACCTGAGTATGTATGAACAACATACCAATGAGGTTCATCATCACCCTGCTGCTTTACATTGGCAGACTTCTGACGTGGTGGTTCCTGAGCAGTTTCATCACCAGTGAACTCTTCACTGACAACTTCTTCAGATACAACCTCTTCTACTGCTTCTTCGGATGAAGCTGCAGTTTCTTCTATATCTAAATTCTTTTCTTCTGCCATATCATTCACCGCCTACCATAAATACTGAAGACCCAGGTTAAGCAAATAGTCTACTACAACTATAAGACAGCCGAGAAGTATAGCTGATACAAGTACAACTGTTACTTCCTTAGCAAGCTGCTTCTTTCCAGGCCAGGTTATCTTGCTAAATTCACCCTTAAGCTCCTGAAACCAGCTTCTCTTAAGAGCAGGTGATGTCTCCTTTTTGTCTGACATAATATCTACCTCTTAATTATTCTCGTGACAAAATACCCCTTTATTTAGAGATTATTTTGTCTCCTTGTGAATTGTGTGCTTTCCACAGAATCTGCAGTACTTCTTAGTCTCAACTCTATCTGGGTGAAGCTTCTTTTCCTTTGTCGTATTGTAGTTACGCTGCTTGCATTCTGTACAAGCGAGAGTTATCTTGACACGCATGACGAGTCACCTCCATAAAACATATGTATAAAATCTTTAATCAACTGCTTCTATACGGACATAGGGTAACTTCTTGGTGCAGGCTGGGATCTGCCGTAAAAGCACACAAAAAGAAGTGCGTATAGAAACGCAATGGTTAGAATACCATAGGGCACTATTATTCGTCAAGAGATTTTTTATAGATTTCCTGAAGTGTCAGCAGCAGACTAGCCTGCCACAATAGACTTGATTACAAAGATCAAAATGATAATTACACCAAGGCCTATACGATAGAAACCGAATAGCTTGAAATCATTCTTCTTAATGTAACCAATCAGGAACTTAATTACGAAGATGGATACAATAAATGAAACTAAAAGTCCGATCATCATTTCGAAGAACTCAAGAACTGAGTAATGAAGTCCGAACTTGATGAGCTTCACAACACTCCATCCAAACATGATAGGTATACTCATGAAAAATGAAAACTCTGTTGCAAGTTTTCTAGAGACACCCATTGTAAGACCACCAACTATTGTTGCACCTGATCTTGATGTACCAGGTACGATAGCCAGCGACTGGAATAAACCAAGCTTAAGTGCATCCAGATATGTAAGCTGTCCGAGCTTAGTAATATGAGGCGCACGCTTTACATTTCTCTTCTCTATAAGTACGAAGAGAATACCATAAACTATAAGTGCAACTGCAATAACTGCAGGTGTATGTGCATATTCATCCATCCAGTCATCCAGAAGAAGACCGAGGATTCCAGCAGGAACTGTAGCAACAAGAACCTTAACCCACATCATGATTACTGGTCTTGAGATACCAATGCTTCCGATACGATATTCGTTCTTCCACTTGCTATCCTTCTTGCCATTCTTCTTGCTAGACTTTGTCTCTGGACGAACTATTCTAAACGGCCATAGCTTACTCCAGTACATATAGATTACTGCAATGATAGCTCCAAGCTGTATAACAACGAAGAACATTTCCTTAAATTCAGGATCAGCATTTAGCTTTAAGAACTGATCCAGGATAAGCATATGTCCTGTACTACTTATAGGAAGCCATTCTGTGATTCCTTCAACTATACCTATTAATATAACTTTTAATAATTCCAAGAAAGCCATATATACCCCCAAACTTAAGCCTCGAGTAACTTGTGATACAAATTATAACCATTCAAGAAATCATTCTAGCATAATTTATACTTTTTACCAACCCTATTTGCCAACCATTTCCTCGTAATGGCGTGTAATAGTCTCCACGTCACCGAAGTCAATCATCTTACCTTTTTCCAGGATGATAGCCTTGTTACAAAGGGATCTAACCTGCTCGGTATTATGAGATACAAATAGAACTGTAACATTTTTATCCAGAAGACTTCTAAGCTTTGCTTCACTCTTCTTCTTAAACTTAGCATCTCCAACCGACAAAATCTCATCAAGGATCAGCATATCTGGTTCTACTATAGTAGCTATAGCAAATCCGAGTCTCGCCCTCATACCAGATGAATAGTTCTTAAGAGGAACATCGATGAAGTCCTTAAGCTCAGAGAAATCTATGATATCCTGTAGCTTCTCATCTATAAACTTATGACTATATCCCAGGCACGCTCCGTACAGGTAGATATTTTCAAGACCTGTGTACTGAGGATCGAATCCCGCTCCCAGTTCGATAAGGGGAGCAAGAACTCCCTCGCGGTAAACCTTTCCTTCAGTTGGCTTAAAGACACCTGCTATTACCTTAAGCAGAGTTGACTTACCCGCTCCATTGAAACCAAGGATTCCCAGACGGTCGCCCTTCTCTATCTCAAAAGAAACATCCTTCAAAGCCCAGAACTCATTCATGATGAGCTGCTTCTTCATAAGAGCTATGAAGTATTCCTTGAGGGAATCATGCTTTTCTTTACTTAGGTTGAATCTCATGCTTACATCTTCAACCCTTAGTACTGTTTCACTCATAACTATATCTCCAGGATAAACTTATCCTCATTTTTCTTAAAGAATAAGATTCCTACAAGTATTGCAACCACACTAAATGTAAATGAATATATCAGATATTTCATATTCATAGGCTGGCCAAAGACTGCACATCTGAAGTTCTCTATAACACAGAAGAGTGGATTAGCCTTCAGTACAAAGCTCCATCTACTACCAAGAAGCTTGTTAGCGCGGTAGAAAATAGCTGATGTATACATGATAAGCATCAGACCTACATTCCACAGATACTCCATATCTCTGAAGAAAACTCCAACTGTAGATAGAAGCAGTCCGCATCCAAGGCTCAGGAGCAGGAGTACAAATAGACTTACAACCGCCTGAAACAGATAAAGTGTTGGATACACACCAAGAAACACTGCCACTATCGCCAGCACGATAAGCGATATTAAAAATATAATGTAATTAAAGAGAATCGATGACAGAGGGTATAGCATCTTTGGTACATATACCTTCTTTATTATAGAACTGTTAGCTCTGATAGATTTCAGTGCTGCAGTTGTAGACTGGGAGAAGCAGCTATACAGCAGTCTTCCAGATAGTATATAAACAGGGAACTCTCTTGTCTTCTCTCCCATAAGTGTTCCAAATACAATAGTAAGAACTACCATAGATAGAAGTGGCTCAAGAAGTGACCAGAGGATTCCTAGATATGATCTACGATATTTAAGTCGAATGCCCTTCTTTACAAGCTCTGCCAGAATAAATCTATTCTGAAGAAATCTTTCCTTCTTTCGGGCCTTTTCGTTAGTTGTTAGTTCATCCTTGTTCATTCAAAGATCCTATTCGCTTTTTTCTATAAACTCTACAGAATCAGCAGATTTAAAGAATTCATTTTTATACTCGCTATATAATTCCTTATAGCAGGCGAAGTTTACAAGCCAATACTCATCATCATGTTCGTAAACGCATGTAAGGTAAGAATAATCTGTACCAGACACCTTCTTCTTATATGAAAAGTACACATAGCCCTGACGACTTTCCACCTTAGGAGAGCCAGGGATGCTATTAGCTTTGATATATGCCTCTGCATAGTCCTGAGCTGAGTTAACCTCAAGTCCGCTCTTCTCCACATCATCCTTCATGGATCTAATACCCATAGCGAGTCCATCCGGACTAGTATAGTACCAAGTTGCATTTGCCAGAGTACCCTTCTGATACTCCTTGCTAAGAGTAATCTTCATATCCTCAGACTTAACTGTCTTTGTAGTCTCTCCGCAACCTGCAAATGATGCTAGCATAGCTATAGTAAGAACTGATAAGCATACTTTCTTGACTGTATTTTTAATAATACCTTTATAGGAATTCTTCATATATATTATCTTTCTAAAACATATATGTGATACTAATTGTCAAAATCAGAATCTAGCAGCATAGGTATCACTCGATAATTTTACGTTACAATAATAAGTACTTGCCCTGCTTTTGTCAATATAAATGAATTATATACCACATTTCACTTATAATATAAAAGAACATGATGAGTTACATCATGTTCTTTATCTTGTTCTTATTCAAAACAGTCTTATTACTTGATTACGTGTACCCAACCCTCTGGTCCTTCGATCTTATGCATCTGGATTCCAGTAAGAGTCTCATACAACTTCTTGATAGTAGGTCCAACTTCACCATTTGCACTGCCAGGGAATACAATCTCCTTGCCATGATCATTGATTGCTCTAACTGGTGAGATAACTGCAGCTGTACCGCAAAGACCACACTCGTCAAATGAAGCAACCTCATCAAAGAATACTTCTCTCTCTTCAACTTCGAGACCTAAGTAGTCTTTTGCTACTATCTCAAGTGAACGACGAGTTACTGATGGAAGGATACTATTTGACTTAGGAGTAATGAACTTATTACCCTTAATGAAGATAACATTAGCTCCACCAGTTTCTTCTACCTTAGTTCTTGTTGCAGGATCAAGATAGAGGTTCTCATCAAATCCCTGCTTATGAGCATCAACTATAGCATGAAGTGACATAGCATAGTTAAGACCAGCCTTGATGTGACCAGTTCCGTGAGGAGCTGCTCTATCGAAATCACTTATTCTTATAGTAATAGCCTTCTGGCCACCCTTGAAGTATGGTCCAACAGGAGTTGTGAGGATTCTGAACTGATACTCCTCAGCAGGCTTAACGCCGATAACTTCATTTGAACCAAACATAAATGGTCTGATATAAAGAGTTGCACCGCTTCCGAAAGGTGGAACCCAATCTTCGTTAGCAAGAACTACCTTATCAACTGCATCAAGGAATCTCTCCTTAGGGAATACAGCCATCTCAAGTCTCTCGCATGTATCCATCATTCTCTGAGCATTGAGGTCAGGACGAAATGTTACGATATGTCCATCCTCAGTTTCGTATGCCTTAAGTCCCTCGAAGCAAGACTGTGAGTAATGAAGTACGCAAGCACATTCACTCATTGTAATATTGTGATCAGGTGTGATCACACCATCATCCCACGCACCATTTTTGAAGTTTGATACGTAGCTAGCATCGGTTTTAACATAACCAAATCCGAGGCTTCCCCAGTCAATATCTTTCTTAGCCATAACCTTATCTCCTTTGTTTTTCACTAAATAACTTCTTTTAATTTTACCCCTAGTGCTTAGAATGTCAAGGGTTTTCGAACCCCTCAGCTTTAATTTTTTTAATTTTCATTAGCTCTTTAATAAAAAAAAGAAATGTGATAGAATAAACCGGTTAAAAAGATTAAGATGGTTTAAAAAGTAAAGAACCATAGTAATAGAAAGAAAATCCAAAAAAAGGAAGCATAAGACAATGTATGAGGTAGATTTTAATAAACCATGCCATGCACACTTTATAGGCATCGGCGGCGTAAGTATGAGCGGTCTTGCAGAGATTCTAAAAAATGATGGCTTCACAGTATCAGGTTCTGATATGAAGGAGTCCGATACAACAAAGAGTCTTGAAGCTGGTGGAATCAAGATCTTCTACGGCCAGGTCGCTTCTAACATATCTGATGATATCGACTTCGTAGTATATACTGCAGCTATTCATCCAGACAACGAGGAGTTCGTTGAGGTTCAGCGTCGCAACATCCCACTCCTGACAAGAGCACAGCTTCTTGGACAGCTGATGGATAATTATAACTACAGCGTAGCAGTTGCAGGAACACACGGAAAAACTACTACAACATCCATGATGTCTTACATCATGCTCGAGGCAGGAACAGATCCTACTATATCAATCGGTGGTCACTTAAATGAAATAAATGGTAACATTCGTGTCGGCAATTCCGAGTACTTTGTTACAGAAGCCTGCGAATATACCAATAGCTACCACGAGTTTAAACCATACGCAAGTATTATTCTAAATGTAGATAATGATCACTTAGACTTCTTTAAGAATATTGAAAATATAGCAGCTTCATTTGCAACCTTTGCTACAAAGACTCGCGAAGGCGGAGCTCTTATCGTAAATGGTGATATGAAGTACCGCGACCAGATTGTGGATGCTGTTAAGGATAGAGACATCAAGGTCTTTACATTTGGAAAAAATCCTGGAAATGATTTCGAAGCTCGTAACATTCATCTTAATGAACTTGGAAATGCAACTTACGAACTCTATATACACGGCGAAGATAAGGGCGAAGTTACACTATCAGTTACCGGAGAGCATAACGCAGTTAACTCTCTATCCGCTATCGCCGCATCACTTTATATAGGTATATCTCTTGAGGATATAAAAGAAGGACTTAGAAAATGTCACAGTGCCGACAGACGTTTCCAGTACAAGGGAACAACCGAGTCAGGCGTAACTATAATAGATGACTATGCTCATCATCCAACCGAGATAAGCGCTTCCCTTGCAGTTGCAAACTCAGTAAAGAAGGCAGATCTATGGGTTGCATTCCAGCCTCATACCTACTCAAGAACAATGGCTCATCTTAAGGACTTCGCTAAGGCTCTCTCAGTTTCAGACCATGTTTTACTAGCTGATATCTACGCTGCAAGAGAGGTTGATGATGGTTCTGTATCCTCAAAAGACCTCGAAAAAGAACTGAAAAATCTTGGTTGTGATGCAGTATATCTCGGCAGCTTTGAAGAGATAAAAAAATATTTTAAAAATAATTCAAAACACAACGACATGTTAATAACTATGGGTGCCGGAAACATAGATTCCTTGGGTGTAGAACTACTTCAAAAGTAAGTTATCAACAAAGTCCACAAAATTTTCTACAAAATTATGTAAACCAAAATTAATAATTATCAACATTCTATCAGGACATTTCTTCACGGAGAAATGTCCTGTTTTAGTCAGTTAAGAGAGCTTACTAAAAACTCTCAACATTATGAACAGTTTCAACACCCCACTTAAACACACCCCAAAACCGCTTTGGGTGTTTGCAATTAAAATGGTCTTTTGATACAATGCAAAAGCACTGAAAAAAAGAGGTAAGGATTTATATGGGTGAAATAAGCATAATCTCCGAAAAAGAGGGGTTTACAAATATATCAAATATCTTTATTGAATACTACATGACAGATGCAAATGGGGACTTCGTAAAGCTCTACCTGTATCTTGCCATGCTCTGCTCTACTGGCAGAAAGATTCTAATAAGCGACATTGCCGATGCACTTAACTGCACCGAAAAGGATGTATGCCGCGGTATCAAGTATTGGATAAAAGAGGATGCAATCTCTCTTCGTTATAATGAAGACAACGAGATTATCGGAATCGTTCTTAAGACTCTCAAGAGTCCTGATCCTGATCTCAGCTCACAGCTCAAGGTAGTTGATCTTAAGTTTGAGTCAGAAAGCAAGAAATCCTCGAAAGAGTCTCTGAAAGAAGTTAAAGCTGAGGTTTCTGAAGCTCAGGAGTCCACAGATACACTTCGCGCACCACGTAAGAAGCAGCCAACTCCAGACATGCTGGTTGGAATGCAGCGTGATCCTGAGATCAAGAATCTCATAAGTGAGGCGGAGGCTTACTGCAACCGCGATCTCGCGCAGAAGGAGCTTAACTCCCTTATCTATATAAAAGATCAGCTTGGTTTTTCATTTGACCTATGCGAGTACCTTCTTGAGTACTGTGCTGGTATAAAGAAAACAAGCTTCAATTATATCGAAAAGGTTGCCAAGAACTGGTTTGAGGAAGGCATTACTAATCGTACAGATGCTGAGGAATATACAGACCGTTTCCTCACGCTATATACTAAGATACTTAAGACTCTGGGTATCACAAACCGCATATCACCTGCACCAGTTGAGAAGCAGTTTATAAATACCTGGACAAATGAATATGATTTCTCAGATACTATAATTATCGAAGCTTGTAACAGAGCAATCACTCAGAAACCAAATGATGCTACATTCCCTTACGTGAATGGAATCCTTCAGAGCTGGCACAAGTCAGACGTTCACAGCATTGC
Source organism: uncultured Lachnospiraceae bacterium (assembly GCA_902760415.1). Lineage (GTDB taxonomy): Bacteria > Bacillota > Clostridia > Lachnospirales > Lachnospiraceae > Eubacterium_Q. Next base: position 6,753 of record CACWGK010000025.1, on the reverse strand, counting down.
AGACATTACCGCACTGGATGAGAAGCATGCTATGAAGAAGATGGCTACTCCTGTCGGAGTCAGCTCAAACCAGGAAAGCCTGGATCAGCTGAAGGCTATAGAAAATATGTATCTGATGAAAGGCAGTAATAAATGATCTTACAAACTCTCGAGGAGATTGATACAAACGAATATCTAAGCAGACGACGTCTCGAGAATGAGATAACTCATAAGGACAGAATCATCGAGGTCTATGAGAAGCTTCCTAAGATGAAGGAGCTAGATAACCAGATCAGTGATATAACATTTGGCACTATTAGAAGTAGACTAAAGAAAGGTTCTGCACCGGACGACGGAGAAAGAGCTAAGATGCAGGAGCAGATTTCTAAGATATCTCTCGAGAAGAAGAAGCTGCTCACAGAAAATGGTTACTCCGAGGACTACCTCGAACCTATATATACCTGTCCTATATGTCAGGACTGGGGCGAAGTACAGGGAAAGGTATGTTCCTGTGTTACAAAACTTAGAATCCGCGAGCTCTACCAGCGTTCAAATCTGGAGAAACTCCTCGAAAGAGAGAACTTCGATACATTTTCATATGAATACTATAGTAAAGAGCCTTTCAAAGACCTTGGTATATCACCATACGAAAATGTAAAAAGAAATGTAGAAAACGCTTTAAAGTTTGTGGAAAATTTCGATACAGTAGATGATAATATCTTAATGTACGGCGGACCCGGGCTTGGCAAAACATTTCTATCAAATTGTATTGCGAAATCGCTTCTGGACAGCGGCCACACTGTGCTGTATCTATCCAGTAACGAACTCTTCTCTGAGATACTATCCGTATACATCATGTCGAAAAATGAGACTGTAAAAGCCCTGGCAAAACCGATATATGAATATATCTATAGCAGTGATCTACTGATAATCGACGATCTCGGCACCGAAGTTATGAGTTCTTTCGTACGTTCTCAACTCTTCGAGATTATCAATAAGAGGATTCAGGAGCAGAAATCTACTCTTATCTCCTCCAACCTGTCTCTAGGTGAGCTTCAGGAAAGCTATACCGAGAGGGTAATGTCAAGAATAGTCGATAAATATACACTCTACCCCTTTTATGGGGATGATATAAGAAAGACGCGATTTATCAAGTCTCAAAACTAGGAGGAAAAGAAATGCCAGATCAAAGCAAACTCATCACCGTTCCTGATGGAAAGCTGGGAATCATCGCACTGAAGAGCTCAGAGAAGCTGGGTAAGAAGGTAGATGAATACCTAGTAAAATGGCGTAAGGAAAGAGCCGATCTCGATACTAAGAATATGATGTTCAATGGTTACACAAAGGATTCATATCTCATTGAGAACAACTGTCCAAGATTCGCATCAGGAGAAGCAAAAGGAACAATCAAGGATTCGGTTCGTGGAACAGACCTTTACATCCTTGCAGACGTAACTAACACAGGTATCGAATACAACCTGGGTGGTAGAATGGTTCCAATGACCCCAGATGAGCATTATGCAGATATCAAGCGTATCATTGCTGCCTCAGCAGGAAAGGCACACAGAATAAATCTTATCATGCCATTCCTCTATGAATCTAGACAGCACAAGCGTACAAGTCGTGAGTCACTTGACTGCGCACTTGCACTTCAAGAATTAGTTTCAATGGGCGTACAGAATATTATTACATTTGACGCTCACGATCCAAGAGTACAAAATGCTATTCCAACAGTTGGTTTTGAGAATCTGATGCCTACATATCAGTTCATCAAGTGCCTGCTCAAGTCTACCCCAGATCTTGTACTTGATCCAAAGCACATGATGGTTATCAGCCCTGATGAAGGAGCTATGCATAGAGCAATCTACTTCGCTAACCACCTCGGTGTTGATGTAGGTATGTTCTATAAGAGAAGAGATTATTCAAAGGTCATAAATGGTAAGAACCCTATCGTTGCTCACGAGTTCCTTGGAGACGATGTTGAAGGACAGGATGTTATCATCATCGACGATATGATAGCTTCAGGCGAGAGCATGCTTGATGTATGCCGTCAGCTTAAAGAGCGTAAGGCCAAGAGAGTCTTCTGTCTCGCAACCTTCGGTCTCTTCACAGCTGGACTTGATATCTTTGATAAAGCATACGAGCAGGGAATCTTCGATAGAGTTATCTCTACAAATGTTACTTATCAGAATCCAGAACTGTTCTCTAAGCCATGGTACAGCTCAACTGATCTTAGCAAATATATCGCTATCATCATAGATCACCTGAACCACGACTCATCTATCAGTGAACTTCTTGATCCTGTAACACGTATCCAATCTCGTATCAAAGAATACAAAGAGAAGCATACTATTACAGATAATTACGATAGACCAGCTATTAGTTAATAAAATATATCAACTAATCAACCTAGAATTAGTTAATAAAAAATCACCCTTCGCAGGGTGATTTTTTATTGGTTAAATATTATCTAAATAGTAAATACTCTTCTAAGCATTGATCGTTTAGCTTCATTTCTGTTGCAGCATCTACGCCTACATATCTTAGGTGCCATGGCTCGTTACTGATACCTGTATAAGTAACCTTATTCTCAGGATATCTTATAATGAAGCCGTACTTATAACTATTATCTGCAAGCCATGTCCACAATGCATTCTGTGCTTCTTCACCAGCATCTGAGCCAACGTCTATAGCAAGACCTGTCTCATGTTCACTGTATCCCGGCTTTGCTACTAGCTGAGCAGCCTCAACCTCACACTGAGTCTCAGGCTTACCCTGCTCAAGAAGCTCATTTACCTTTGAATCAAACTGAGCCTGCTGATCTTCCTTACTTCTGTAAGAAGATGTGATATATGGAGAATGTCCCGCAGCCCTAGCATCATCAAACATCTTCTGAAGCTCTGGATAGATACGACTATCAACCTTCTGCTCATTTCTAAGCTCTGTAAACTCAGGAACCAAGTAACCATCCGGTAAAGGATTATCATTATTAACAAGGATAAGCATCCAGTCAACCGCATCAGTTGGAGAAGCATCCGTCTCTGTTGCATCCGTGTAACTTGCCAGAAGCTCAGCCTCTTCTCTAGCTTTCTCTTCAGCTTCAAGTCTAGCCTTTTCTTCTGCCTCCTTAGCTGCTGCTGCCTTGTTAGCCTTTGCAGTCACTCCAGCGCTTATGACAACAGTCACAAGAGTGATGCATATAGCAACTATCCATATAAACCTGAAAAACCTCGAATCACTAACACTGATCATTTTCCAGCGGTGCTTAAGCCACCCGAGGAAGCTCCTATTGTCGTTCATACAGCTTTAACCCCCATTTTTCAGCTTACACTATATTAACTAAGTCTACATCAATTCGAATGAACACTCAAGATATATTTCTACTGGTCTTCAGTACTGACGTCTGAGTCTCCACCCTTCAGCATCTCTTCAAGTGTATGCCAGCCAAGAACAGCACACTTAACTCGTGAAGGCATGTGGGAAATATCCTTGAGAGCTCCCGCCTCTTCTAACATTTCCAGTTCTTCGTCTGTAATCTTATCTTTGATCATCTTAAGAAATGTATCCTTAAGAGACATAGCCTCTTCAACACTTCTTCCGATTACAAGATCCAGCATCATATCAGCACTTGCCTGTGATATAGCACAGCCATCACCGAAGAAAGCTCCGTCAGTAATCACACCGTCATCTGATACATTTAACTGAAGTGTTATATCATCTCCACAAGAAGGATTCACTCCACGAAGTGACTTCTGTGGCTCGATCATCTTAGTCTTGTGTATCGGATGAATATTATGTTCTGTAAGTATTTCATTGTAAAATGTTCTGCTTTGCATATAAACTCCTCTAATAGAATAATCAGAATCTATGTCCGATTAATCCGGATAGCCCATCATAGGGCGAATCTGCTTCATAACATCCAGAAGTCTCTGTACTTCTTCCTCAGTATTATAGAACATAAGACTTGCTCTGGTTGTTGAAGGAATACCGATAAAATGATGAAGTGGCTCAGCACAGTGATGACCAGCTCTTACAGCTACATTTGCATCTGCTATAATAGCTGCTATGTCGTGTGGATGCACTCCCTCTATCTTAAATGTAAGTATTCCGTGATGTTCCTCGGCCTTATCTGAACCAAGAACCTCTATATGTGGAATAGCCTGAATGCCCTCAAGAGCCATGCGAGTAAGCTCAAGCTCACGCTCTTCTATAGCCTCTAAACCAATAGATTCTAAGTAATCAATCGCAGCCGCAAGTCCGATAGCTCCGCAAGCATTTACTGTTCCTGCCTCAAACTTATGAGGAAGCTCAGCATAGGTTATATCTTCAAATGTTACATACTCGATCATCTCTCCACCAGAAAGGAAAGGTGGCATCTTCTCAAGAAGCTCCTGCTTTCCATAGAGAACTCCGATACCCATAGGTGCCAGCATCTTATGGCCTGAGAATGACAGGAAATCAACGTCCAGATCCTGAACATCTGTCTTACTATGAGGAACGCTCTGTGCTCCATCTGCTACAAAGTAAGCACCCACTTCGTGTGCTGCAGCAGCAAAGCTCTTTATATCTATAATTCTACCAAAGATATTCGACATAGCTGTCATCGCAACTATCTTAGTCTTATCAGTTAGTAGTGATTTAAAACTATCTAAGGAAAAACTTCCATCCTTTTCACACTCAAGATACTTAACTGTAGCACCATATCTCTTAGCAGCCAGCCTCCATGGAAGCATATTGCTGTGATGTTCCACTACAGTTGTAATAATCTCATCTCCCTCGCTTAGACACATTTCACCAAGGGAATATGCCACAAGGTTAAGACTTTCACTTGCATTTCTAGTGAAGATTATCTCCTTATCACTTCTTGCATTTATAAAGTGAGCAACCTTAGTTCTTGCAGCCTCGTATCTCTCTGTCGCATCAATCGATAGATCGTAAAGTCCGCGGAAAGGATTGGAATTATGATGATACTCATAATCAGCCACTGCCTCAACTACCTGACGTGGGCGTTGTGATGTAGCAGAATTATCTAGATATGCAAGATCAGTTCCTTCAAAGAAAGGAAAATCTTTTCTTACGTCATTTACATTAAAACTCATTACTTCTTCAAATCTTTCTTAATACTATCATTTAAATGTATCAAATAATTATCCAATCTATATCGAATAATTATCTGATTACTTCTTCTTACCGCTAGATAAACCAAGAAGCAGCCCAAATGCAGCAAATATGCTCATAAGAAACGTAAGGCAGCCGCATCCACAGCAACCCTTAGGTCTTGGTCCTCTTGGTGGTAATGGTCCTGGTCCAATTGGTGGCATATTATACCTCCTTTATTCATCGAACCTAAGATAATACTACTCCTCTGATAGAAGTAGGTCACGTGTTACAGCATCTGGAATACGTCCTGCAACAGCATCTATTCTAGACTTTGCCATAAGCTCTGTAACGTCATCCTCAGCTATACCACGGCTGGCAAAGTAGTTAAGAACTTCTTCTGATATCTTACCAATAGATGCTCCGTGCGCACCTTCAACATCCTCCTCTGCACAAAGGATAAGTGGTACAGTGTTGTTATGTACGCCCTCATCCATCAGGAGAACATCTTCTCTCTCATCTCCAGTTGCAGTCTTACAACCCTTGATGAAATCAATAGTTCCACGGAATGTCTTATCAGCTCTGTCACGAAGTACTCCGCTGACACTTATCTTAGTATCTGTCTTAGCTCCTCTATGTCTTGCAACATAGTTTATATCAAGCTTATCATCTCCAGTTACAAGATATCCTGTATCTATATCAAGTGTACTCTTATATCCGTCCAGGTCCGCTGAACAGCTAAGAGCCATATTACCCTTACCAGCCTTAATCTGTATGAGACTTAGGCCGCCCTTTTCAAGATATCTTCCACCGATACTATCTACGAAGTTTGAGCCTTCTTCCAGCTGGAATATCTCAACCAGATTCAGCTTAGCTGTTGGAGCCGCCTTGATTCTTATATCATTTGCACCGAACTTAGGACATCCCTTAAATGTCATAACTACAGTAAGTTCAGCACCCTCACCAAGCACAATAGCTGTACGGGAAAGCTTTCCAGCAGCGTTATCGTCGGAAGACTTTCCATAATCATAGGTAATTCTGATTGGGTCAGCTACCTTCACACCAGCTGCAACCGTATATGAATCTCCACCAGTCTTTGCCATGTGAGACATCTTACGGAAATCCTCTCCGGCACCAAGCTCAACATCTCCAAGACAAATTGAAGTAAAGTCGACCTTTCCAACCTTTACTTCCTCAGGCATTGTATCAAGCACTGATTCTGTCTTCTCGAACTTGTCAGGTACCGCTACTTTATACTCATTTACCTTTAACCAGGTCCACGTTGGAACTGGCAACTTGTTGATACTTATATTATTCATCTTTTCCTCGATATTTTATCCTCTTCTCTAGCCTATAGAACCTTTCATCTCAAGTCGAATAAGGTTATTCATTTCTACTGCATACTCAAGTGGAAGTTCCTTAGATACGTTATCTGCAAATCCACTTACGATCATAGCACGGGCATCTTCCTCTGAGATACCACGGCTCATAAGATAGAATATAGCTTCATCGGAGATACGACCAATCTTAGCTTCGTGTCCGATATCAACATCATCACATCTAACATCCATAGCAGGAACTGTATCTGATCTTGAGATATCGTCCAGCATCAGGGATGAACAGTCAACTGCTGACTTAGCTCCCTTTGCCTCTGGACCGATTACAACAGCACTTCTA